>JAZUES010000250.1:0-5116 GCA_045640265.1 Solibacillus sp. | reverse complement strand
AGCAGAGCATTATTTTATCAAAAAGGAATTTTTAAATGGTTTCAATGGATTCAGGTTGTTTTTATCATCAGAGGTCTTTTTATGGCTGGATTAACCGTATTCCTACTTAAAAAATATGGAATTGATGGTTATGGTGGAATGTTGATCTATAAGCAAATCGCAGGCTGGATTTTCTCAGTCTTAATTATGGGGATGTTCTTTTATATAAATATCCCAGTACGAAACTATTTTGCTAAGCAACAAAGTCAATTACAAGACAACAATAAAGAACCTCTCCAACAATCAAACGTAATTGTTGACTAAGCCATATTTGTTTGTAATATTTTCCTATAATAAAATAGTTTTTTGTTTATTAGGAAAGGGAAAAGGGGAATCCTACACGAATAGTTGTAAGGGAAATCGTTTTATTTAAATAAGTATTTGAAAAAAAGGGGGGGAATCATGGGTAGTCACTTTTTCACCGGCTTTCCAGGATTTGTTGCAACAGAAATGATACAGCAATTATTCAAACAAGGCATAACAAAAGAAGTTTATGCAGTCGTATTACTAAAGGAGTTAGCTGGTGCGAAAGCGGCTGTTCAATTGATCGAACGACAATTTGAAGGGTGTCAAATTGTGTTGTTTGAAGGGGATATTACATTACCCAATCTAGATATTGCCGATCGAGAGTTAGCAATCATTCAATCTAACGTTGAAGTTGTTTGGCATTTAGCGGTATTGCAAGATTTATCGGTAAAACGTGAACACGCATGGAGAGTAAATGTTCACGGGACAGTAAATGTGAACGATTTTGTTTGCCATTTACCTAATTTAAGACGCTATATGTATTTTAGTTCTACGTTTATAGCAGGTAAGAGAACTGGGAAAGTTTTGGAAATGGAACTAATTCGACCAGTTGGATTTCATAATTGTTTAGAGGAGACAAAGTTTGAATCAGAGTTACTTGTAGATGACTTAAAACTTGATGTACCGACGACAATCATTCGTCCAAGTATGATTTATGGTCACTCTGTTACAGGAAACACAAAATGCTTCGATGGCTTATATTATATGTTAAAAGGTATTTCCTATTTCAATTCACGTCGAGTCATTCCGAAAATCGGCAGTAACGAGCCGCTTCATGTTGTGTCAATCGATTATGTCGTGCAGGCGAGCATCGCGCTTAGTGAGCTGTCTGATGCGGAAGGGGAAACTGTTCATATAATGGATAGGAAGCAATATGATGTTTTGTCGATTTATTTGGAAATGGTCAAACTGCTGACGGGTAAATCCACATTTGGTCGATTGCCGTTAGGAATTGCAAAGGCGATGTTGGAACAACCAACGGTACATGAACGAATACGTATACCTCCACAATTCATCGATTATTTAGATTATGCCGCTGAGTTTGATACGAAAGATTGTGAAGCGTTACTAGCTTCAATTGAACTACCAGCTTCAGATTTAATGCATTCATTGCCTGAAATTATCCATTTTTATGAAGAAAATAAGGATTTACAAAGTATTTATAGATAAATTGAATAAATATTATAAAATATATTTGATTTTTTGAGTGAATATCGTTACACTAAACAATATATTTGAAATTAATATCCATTGACATTTTGTCAAAGGGGAGTAGCTATAAGGGAATTAGAAGTAGCGTGTCGAAACAAAGCAGCTACTAACATACTAATGAACTTACTTCACATTCGTCATTACATGGTTAGGAACCATCGGGTGTGATAGCATTAATTTGCTTAGCAAGACCTTTGCCTTTTAAAAGGCAGAGGTCTTTTATTTTTGGCATAAATAGGATATTTTTTCAGCTAAATATTAGTATTTGCCTGTAGAAACGGGTAATAGTACATCATAAGGAGGAGAACTTTCATGGAAGCAATTTTATTAGAATACGCATGGGTTTTACTTGTGTTAATTTTCCTTGAGGGACTTTTAGCGGCAGATAACGCGGTCGTAATGGCAGTAATGGTAAAACATTTACCGAAAGAAAAACAAAAAAAGGCATTGTTTTATGGACTATTTGGAGCGTTTGTATTCCGCTTCGTTGCGCTATTCTTAATCACTTTTCTTGCAAAGTATTGGGAAATTCAAGCAATTGGAGCAGCGTACCTTTTATTCATTTCAATAAAACATTTATATGATAATCACTTCAAAAAAGAAGATGAACATGAGGAATTGGAAACCGAGAAAAAAGGTTCTGGTTTCTGGATGACGGTATTAAAAGTAGAATTGGCGGACATCGCATTTGCCATTGACTCAATGCTTGCAGCGGTTGCAATCGCTATGACATTACCTCATATAGGTGATATGCACATTGGAGGCATTAATGCAGGACCATTCGCGGTTATGTTCTTAGGCGGATTCATCGGACTTGTCATTATGCGATTTGCTGCACAAATGTTCGTGAAATTATTAAACGAGTATCCAACACTAGAAACAGCAGCTTTCTTAATCGTTGGTTGGGTTGGTGTGAAATTAGCCGTATTAGCATTAGGTCACGAAAACTTAGCAATTATTGATCCACACTTCCCACATTCTACTGTGTGGAAAGTAATCTTCTGGGTTGTCTTACTAGGCTTAGCAGTGGGCGGTTATGTAGTAAGTGTTGTTAAAAAGAAAAAACAAAATGCAAATAATGAATTGTAATTCGTGAAAATAGGGAATTGCTACAAAGGTCACCTTTGGGCAGTTCCTTTTCTTTTGGTTAAAAATTCATTATACTAAGAAAAAATGTTATGAATTATGGGGGGCGAAGAGATAAATGCCTTTTAAACAGTTAACAACTCGTAATATTACGCCTTTCCAAATATTACTGACCTTTTATTTTTTTGCAATTTTAATATCGTACTTATTACTTCGTATTCCTGGTGTCCATCTTGAAGGGGTAGAAGTATCTCATTTAGATAGTTTATTTACTGCAGTAAGTGCGGTAAGTGTGACTGGTTTAACGACTGTGACCGTTTCTGAGACATACAGTGAGTTTGGACTTGCAATGATTTTATTGATATTGCAATTTGGCGCCATCGGAATTATGTCGATTGGTACGTTTTTATGGTTGCTGCTTGGAAAGAGAATTGGTATGCGAGAGCGCCAATTAATCATGATTGACCACAATCAATATAATCTTTCAGGTGTTGTTATGTTAATTAAACAAATTGCTAAGCTATTATTTCTTATCGAAATAGTTGGTGCCATTATATTAACGGTTCATTTTAAACGCTATTTTGAAACGTGGGAAGAGTCAGCAATACAGGGTGTGTTTGCTTCTGTTTCCGCTACAACGAATGGCGGCTTTGATATTACAGGGATAAGTTTGCAACTGTTTCATCATGATTATTTTGTGCAGTTTGTGTGTATGATGTTAATTTTTTTAGGAGCTATTGGATTTCCAGTGCTCATTGAAGTGAAAACGTATTTAATGAACAAGGATCCAGCCTTTCGTTTTAGTTTGTTTACGAAAATAACGACTGTTACGTATGCAGGACTATTTGCTGTCGGGACGTTAATTATTTTACTTTTGGAATCATTTCACTCATTTAAAGGGATGCGATGGCATGAGGCAATTTTTTCTGCAATGTTCCATTCGGTATCGACACGATCTGCAGGATTGACGACCTATGATGTGACAACGTTTAGTGAAGCTACTGATTTATTTATGAGTGTGCTGATGTTTATTGGCGCTTCTCCAAGTTCAGTAGGTGGGGGAATTCGTACGACGACATTTTTTATTGTGACGTTATTTTTAATTGCCTTTTCACGAGGACAATCAGAAATTCAAATTTTTAATCGGGAAATTCATGTTATTGATGTATTTCGTTCGTTTGCCGTGCTAATTTTTGCGGTATTTATGGTAATTGGGGCAACAATGATTTTACTTATTACAGAGAAATACGCAACGATGACACAAATTATTTTCGAAATTACATCAGCCTTCGGAACATGTGGGATGTCTCTTGGGATGACAGAAAATTTATCGACGATTGGAAAATTTATCATTATGGCGTTGATGTTTATCGGTCGTGTTGGATTAATTTCTTTCCTTTATTCGATTACCGGTAGACCGGCGAAAAAAAAATATCACTATCCGAAAGAACGCGTCATTATTGGATAAGAAAAAGGGGCTGTCCTATTGAACAGCCCCTTTAATTGATGAATAAATTAACTAAATGTGTAAAAGTATGGTGTTTGACCATTACGGAAGTACGTAAATAGGTAACCTGTTTGTTTTTGAGGAGCACCGACTTCGTAGCTTTGTAAATCCATATGGAATGGAATGATTAGTGAATGCTTGAATAGTTCGCGCTCATTAATATTCATACCTGCAAATTCCTCACCAACAACAGCTGGATTTTCTTTAATACGTGCATAAACTTGTTTCATTTCTTCTTCAGAAAGACGATCATTCCACCATAATTTACGTGGTTGGAATTGTTGGCCTTTTAAATAATCGTATTTCATCAAGCTAATGATGATGTCTAAATCAGCATTTTCAACAGTTTCTAAAAACTCAATTAAACGAAGGAATAAATCCTCTAACTGATGACCAATACGAGACCAGCCTTTTGTTTCCCAATACGTACCGAAGTTTTGGAAGAAATCAAACGGTGTTTCGAATACTTTTGTTACTAAATATTCGATCGTATTATCCATGCGATGTCCGTTCCAATACTTTTCTAACACGTCTTCTGCATGCTTAATGCGAACAATGTCATCAAATGTTAAAACGTTATTTGAAAAAATTTCATATGGCGAAATATCGACATAGGTATATCCATATTTTTCAGCTTCAAGTCGTAAGCCTGTCCCACGTAATAACTTTAAGAAGCCAAGTTGTAGTTCTTCAGGACGCATCGCGAATACATCGTTAAACGTTCTGCGGAATGATGTGTAATCTTCTTCAGGTAAACCAGCGATTAAGTCTAAATGTTGATCGATTTTACCGCCTTCTTTTACCATCGTTACGGTACGTGTAAGTTTTTCAAAGTTTTGACGACGTTTGACTAAATCATTCGTTAAATCATTTGTGGATTGGACACCAATTTCAAAGCGGAACAATCCTTTAGGGGCGTTGTCATTTAAAAATTGAATAACTTCAGGACGCATAATGTCTGCTGTA
>JAZUES010000249.1:0-2534 GCA_045640265.1 Solibacillus sp. | reverse complement strand
GTTTTGGTGCTAGCGGAAAGATTGATCAAGACTGTACGGTTGTACGTATTATCAACCCAAGTCTCAAAACACATTGGTATGGCTATACAACAAATGCCAAATCTATTCAATAAATAAGGAGGGTTTACTTCTATTATATTTTTTATAAGCTCAAAACGCCATTATATCAGCGTTTCGAGCTTATTTTGTTTCCTTTCAGCTACACTTTTTTATGAATATTTGGCATTAGACTTTTTTTAAATGAATTGACACTATAGTAGAAAAGTTATATAGTTGCATACGCAACTATTTTAAAGGAGGTTAGAGTTTGAGTCATCGAAAAGAGCTAGTCCATCATTTTTTCCAAGTAGCCAGAACCATGACCAACAACCTTAATCAACGTATGGCTGAGTTTAAACTGACCCATGCGCAATTAGCGATAATAGAATTTCTATTAAAGAAAGAGAATTCCTCTTCACTCGTCGATATTGCGAAGTATTTAAATGTTGAAAAATCTACTGTTACGCGTGCTGTGAATCAATTAATTAAAAACAATTATGTTCTTCAGGTTCCTTCAAATGACAGTCGAGAAAGAAGGATTATTTTAAGTGATACAAGTTATGACATTCAGTCTACGGTTCAGCAAACTAAGGATGCTTTTGAAAATACTGCTTTTAACAATATCTCAGATGAAGAGTTGGACGTTACTTTTCAAACCTTACTTAAAATATTGAACAACCTAAACGGAGATGAACACAAGCAACATGACTAAATCAAAATTATGGACCAAAGACTTTATCATTATTACTGTCACATCATTTTTAGTATTTCTAACATTTTATTTATTAATGACAACACTAACGCTCTATGCGATTCAACAATTTAACGCGTCACAAACTGAAGCTGGATTTGCAGCTAGTATTTTCGTAATCGGTTCTTTAGTTTTACGTTTGGTAGCCGGCAAATACATTGATGTTATTGGACGAAATAAATTACTTTATAGCAGTTTAACCTTATTTTTAATTGCATCTATACTATATTTCTTAGTAGATAATCTAAGCTTACTATTATTAGTACGCTTTATACATGGTGCAGCATTCGGGGTCGCTTCTACCGTTATGGCAACTGCTGTCATGAATATTATTCCCACTGAACGTAGAGGCGAAGGTACAAGTTATTACTCTTTAAGCACACCTCTTGCAACTGCTGTTGGCCCTTTCTTAGGTATACTTATTATGCAACATGCCGACTTCGATATGATTTTTGGCGTGTGTACGCTATTTTCTGTCATAAGCATTATCGTCATGCTATTTGCAAAAATCCCTGAAGTGCCATTAACAAAAGCTCAGCTACAACAAGCGAAGGGCTTTAAATTACAAGATTTCTTTGAAAAAACGGCATTACCAATCGCAAGTATTATTTTTGTATTAGGAATTACTTATGCAAGTGTCCTAACATATATTAGCCCTTATGCCATCGAAATAAATTTAACTGGTGCAGCTAGTATCTTTTTCATTGTTTACGCATTCTTCCTGTTAGGCTCTAGACCATTTACGGGTAAGTTACTAGATAGAAAAGGTGAAAATATTGTCATCTATCCTGCACTTCTGTTGTATACAGTCGGTTTACTTTGCTTAAGCCAATCCCATTCAAACTTTATGCTTCTACTAGCGAGTGCATTTATTGCACTTGGTTTCGGTAATATGGTTTCATGTAGCCAAACCGTTGTAGTCAATAAATCGCCGCGCCATCGTATTGGCCTTGCCACTTCAACATTTTATATTGCTATGGATGCAGGTATTGGGGTTGGACCGCTGATCATTGGGATGATAATGCCGATTTTCGGTTTTAGAGGCATGTATCTATCTATGGGTGTCCTAGTATTTTTAACGATCATCATTTATTATTTTGTGCACGGAAAAAAGGCTAAGTTTAAAGAACTTGCAGCTTAAGATAGAATACCAACTAAAAAATACCATTCGCACAGTTATTCACTGCACGGGTGGTATTTTTTATAGTATTATATTGAATCTACATTTCCCTCGACTTAACGTTAATACAACCAAATCTACCACTCTTGTATTTATCGCATTTCTAGTAAAAGGAAATTTAGCTAAAGTATGCTATAATTCCGAATAGACTGATTAGTTAGTACTATCGCTATTTGTCATAAACAACTAGGAGTGAACACAAAACATGGAAAATAAAAATCTTTTAATGATTAAACACAGTCAATTGGAAAGCGAACGCGTCCTTCTACGTCCAATTTCCCTTGATGATGCTGAAGATATGTATGAATATCATTCAGATGAAGAAACAACACGTTTTATTTTTGACCAACATAAGGATTTAGTTCAAACAAAAAATATGATGGCCAATTATTATTTAAAAGAACCAATCGGTAAATATGCCATCGAGCTAAAAGAAAGCAACAAAATGATTGGGATAGTCGAGTTCAGAGTACATGAACATAATCAAAACGGAGAACTTGGTTTTACTTTAAATAGACAATTCTGGGGCAATGGCTACATGACAGAAGCTTGTAAGCCAATACT
>JAZUES010000248.1:0-12436 GCA_045640265.1 Solibacillus sp. | reverse complement strand
AAATTACGCGCCTTGTTCTTCTTTTTGATCTGCAACAGCTTTTGTTGCAAGTGCGAAGTTGCGCACTGGAGCTTGAAGTACAGATAAAAGCATTGATAATAGACCTTCGCGAGATGGAAGTTCTGCAAGAGCTTTAACGTCTTCAACAGATGCGATTGTACCTTCGATGATACCAGCTTTAATTTCAAGAGCTTCGTTCTTCTTAGCGAAATCGTTGATTACTTTAGCTGGAGCTACTACGTCCTCGTTAGAGAATGCGATAGCATTTGGACCAGTTAAGAATTCGTTGATAGCTTCAACGCCTACAGATTCAGCAGCACGACGAGTTAATGTATTTTTGTATACTTTTAACTCAACGCCAGCTTCACGTAATTGTTTACGTAATTCAGTTACTTGAGAAACTGTTAAGCCACGGTAGTCAACTACTACAACTGAAGCAGCAGCTTCGAATTTAGCAGCGATTTCTTGAACTTTTACTGATTTTGTTTCGATTGCTTTGCTCATAATGACACCTCCTATTAGAATGAGTCATTTATACCGACAAAAGAAAAGCCTCTAGTGTCTAATAGACATAGAGGCTGAAAGTCATCATCTTAAAAAGAATCCGAATTCCGATGTCCTCGGTAGGATAATTAAGTGACAAGTCACTCCTACTGTCTACGGTACAAATGGATGATTCACAACAGCACCCATCTTACCAAGTAAGCGATGTGTTGTCAACTAATTTAATTTAACGGTTTTAAAAAACCGGAATTAATTATTTAACTGATACGTTAGCAGCATCAACTTTAATAGCAGGACCCATTGTAGTTGTAATGTTTACAGACTTCATGAAAGTACCTTTTGATGCAGCTGGCTTAGCTTTTTGAATTACTTCAAATACAGCTAAGAAGTTTTCTGCTAATTTTGCAGTATCGAAAGAAACTTTACCGATTGGAGCATGAATAATACCAGACTTTTCAGCACGGTATTCTACTTTACCAGCTTTGATTTCTTGGATAGCTTTAGTTACGTCGAAAGTAACAGTACCAGTTTTAGGGTTTGGCATTAAACCTTTAGGTCCTAATACACGACCAAGTTTACCAACTTCACCCATCATGTCTGGAGTTGCAACGATTACATCGAAATCAAACCAACCTTGTTGGATTTTTTGGATGTATTCTGCATCACCTACATAGTCAGCGCCAGCAGCTTCTGCTTCTTTAAGTTTGTCGCCTTTAGCAAAAACTAATACGCGTTGAGTTTTACCTGTACCGTGTGGTAATACTACCGCACCACGGATTTGTTGGTCATTCTTACGAGTGTCGATACTTAATTTGAATGCTACTTCTACAGTTGCATCAAAGTTAACTGTAGATGTTTTTTGTGCTAAAGCTACTGCTTCTTCTACAGAATATAGAGCTGAACGATCGATTAATTTAGCTGCTTCTTGCATTTTTTTACCTTTTTTAGCCATTATAATTTCCTCCTTGATTGTGGTAATAGCGGATTTGACCTCCCACGAATAAAGGTTGCGCACTCATCAAACTAGTATCCGAGTGCAGCAACCTTCCAAAAACAAAAACATCATCAAGTGTGAAGATGGTTATTAGTCTTCGATAACAATACCCATGCTTCGTGCAGTACCTTCGACCATTAACATAGCAGCTTCAACTGAAGCGGCGTTAAGGTCTGGCATTTTTTGTTCAGCGATTTCGCGAACTTTATCACGTTTAACTGTCGCAACTTTCTTACGGTTTGGTTCACCAGATCCAGATTGGATACCAGCTGCTACTTTAAGTAATACTGCTGCAGGTGGAGTTTTAGTAATGAAAGTAAATGAACGGTCTTCGAATACTGAAATTTCAACTGGAATAATAAGACCAGCTTGATCAGCAGTACGAGCGTTAAATTCTTTACAGAATCCCATGATATTAACACCTGCTTGACCTAATGCAGGACCAACTGGTGGCGCTGGGTTTGCTTTACCAGCAGGGATTTGAAGTTTTACAACTTTAATAACTTTTTTAGCCACGAGACACACCTCCTTAAGTCCGTGATGTGGTAATAGGGTTGCCCCTCCCACTCAAATATCTGTTCGTCAGCTAAGCCGATAACATTAAAACTAAATAGTGTCATCTGTCGAATCAAACTGATGACAGTCTGACCTTTGAAATGATAACATTTTTAAAATGCTTAATCAAGTATAAATAATTCTATATTTTTTGAACTTGATTAAAATCAAGTTCCATTACAGTTTCGCGACCGAACATATCAACAAGAACTTTTAATTTTGCATTGTCGATATCGACTTCTTCTACGCGACCTTGGAAATGTGCAAAAGGTCCTTCTAACACTTCTACAACTTCACCAACTGTAATTTCTATTTCACCCATTTGCACTTCGTTCATACCCATTTGGTCTAATAAACGTTCTGCTTCTTCTGGTAATAATGGTGTTGGTTTTACGCCACCGCCTGAAGAACCGAGGAATCCAGTAACACCTGGTGTATTACGCACAACATACCAAGCATCATCCGTCATAATTAATTCGACTAAAACGTAACCTGGGAATACTTTACGCATTACCACCTTTTTCTTACCGTCTTCTTTTACGTCGATTTCTTCATGTTCTGCAACGATAACACGGAAAATTTTATCTTGCATCCCCATTGTTTCAACGCGTTTTTCAAGATTTGCTTTCACTCGGTTTTCGTAACCTGAATACGTATGAACTACATACCAATTTTTTTCCATATAGGTAGGACTAAATCGTCCGTCCCTCCTTTACATTGATTGTGTTAGGTCTCTTATTCCCTATTCACAAAAATTATTGCATCTATTTTTTAAGTGAACAAACTATAAATTTTAAAACAAATGAAAAAACCCGTTATATGGCATGGACGGGCTATTTCGAAATATTAACATGATATAACTTATAAAGACAAGAACCAACGGAATAATTCTGAGACGCCTAAATCTATTACTGTAAAGAATAACGCCATCACGATAACTGTTGAAACAACTACTACCGTATACTTCGTTAGCTCTTTACTTTTTGGCCAACTTGTTTTACGCATTTCCGAGCCGACTTCATGTAAAAAGTTTGATACTTTACTCATTTGCCCTAACCTCCGTACAACGTGTTTATCTATGTTTCATTTATAACGTTTGTTTATGCATTGTATGTTCATTGCAATGCGAACAAAATTTCTTTAATTCAAGACGCTCTGTCGTACCTACTTTTTGAGGTAAATTATAGTTTCTTGAACCGCACTTTTCGCAACTTAAAACGACTTTTTTAGCCATTGATTATCACCTTTTCGGCACTTTATCATTTCAAGACTAACACCTAATTTTCTTACTGTCAATAAAGGGTAACAGTGTTTACGTCATTTCTTTTAATTCAATGTGACGCTCTAATTTTCGCTTAACACGCTGCAACGCATTGTCAATTGATTTCACGTGACGATTGAGTTCTTTTGAAATTTCGTTATAGGATTGTCCTTCTAAATAGCGAATTAATACCTGTTGTTCTAGCTCACTCAACACTTCACCCATCTTTTTTTCAAGATGGATATAATCTTCACGATTAATCATCAAATATTCCGGGTCATCTGAAACCGGACTTGTAATGACATCCATGAGTGTACGTTCCGATTCTTCATCGTAAATCGGTTTATCTAACGAAACATACGAATTGAGTGGGATGTGCTTTTGACGTGTCGCTGTTTTAATAGCTGTAATAATTTGCCTCGTAATACATAATTCAGCAAACGCACGGAAAGAAGCGAGCTTATCCTCTTTAAAGTCACGTATGGCTTTATACAAACCAATCATGCCTTCTTGAATGATATCTTCTTTATCCGCACCAATTAAAAAATAAGATCTCGCTTTTGCTTTAACAAAGAGTCGATATTTTGAAATCAAAAAATCTAACGCATCCGCATTGCCTTGATGCACTTGCTCCACAAGTTCTTCATCTGTTAAACTCTCAAACTGCTGTATGACTTGTATCTTCTCACTTTTAAGCAATGAAAATCACCTCAGCTACGCCAGAATCATTAGGAACAGTATAACTTAATTGGAAATTACGAGCAAATTATTACTTAAGCCCTCTTCGCCACTTTTCAAATTGCAACTCAACCTCTTTAGATAACTTAATCCTTGAGGCAGGCTTTTCGTCTTTTGTTTCTTTCACTTTTGAGGAGATTTTTGATTGAATTATTTGCATTTCGATTTCGAGCTCGCGTGCTGATTTACGCAATGCCCCATGACCAAATACAACATTTTGCTCTGTCATATCTGAAGTAGCTACATAAATTTGAACTCTGCGTCCCTTTAATTCGTTTGATAACTTTTCAATACGTTCATCCGCGATTTCATTTTTGCGTGTGTAAATCACTTCCACCGCATGTTGAATATAAAGTTGCTCTGTACCTGGTACAAGATGCGCGTCAAAAACAACAATGACGCGCCACCCTGTATGTGCTTTATATTCAGCCATTCTTTCGATTAAGCGATCTCGTGCATCCTCAAAATGCGGTTCGCGCAATGGACGAAGCTCGCGCCATGAACCAATCATATTATAGCCGTCTACCAGCAAAATATTTTGCATAACCTCATCCGTTAGCTTCTTGGCGTTTACGGTACACTTCATACATTAGTAACGCCGCTGCTACCGAAGCGTTTAACGATGTAACATGACCAATCATCGGTAAGTTATATAAGAAATCACATTTATCTTTTAATAGACGACTCATTCCCTTACCTTCACTACCAATAATTAATGCAAGTGGTAATGTTGCATCCATTTTGCGATAATCCTGAGAACCTTTTGCATCCGTTCCTGCAATCCATACACCGCGCTCTTTTAATTCATCGACTGTTTGTGCTAAATTTGTCACACGTACAACCGGCACGTGTTCAATGGCACCTGTTGATGCTTTTGCGACAACTGCTGTTAATCCAACCGCGCGACGTTTTGGAATAATAATGCCGTGCACACCAATGGCATCTGCCGTACGCATAATTGACCCTAAATTATGTGGGTCTTCTAACTCATCTAAGATAATGAAGAACGGGTCTTCATTTTTTACTTGTGCTACCTTGAATAAATCATCCAGCTCCGCATAATCATAAGCCGCTACTGCCGCTACAATCCCTTGGTGGTTCTCAGCTAATTTATCAATTTTTTGTTTTGGTACAAACTGAACAAGTACCCCGCGCTCTTTCGCTAATTCAATTAACTCTTGTACGCCAGATTTTTTTACCCCTTCTGCGATCCAAAGTTTATTGATTTCGCGTCCCGAGCGAAGTGCTTCTAATACTGGATTTTTACCAGCAATCATTTCATTCGTAGTATCCTCTGATTCTTGCACTTGCTCTAACTGTGGCTTTTGTTCACGTGGCTTACGTTCTTGGCCTTTTCGATCTTGTTGCTTGCGCTCATGTTGTCTTCTTTCCGCCATTTTACGACACTCCCTTTGACTGTTCTACGATTTGTATTGCGTAGTCAATAATTTCATCTGCACGTTCTTGTGCTCCGATTAAAAAGAGGCTTCCTAAAACCGCCTCAAAGCCTGAGCTATTTCGATATGTGCGTACATCTGTATTTTTTGGAACAGAACCTGATTTTGCATTACGACCTCTACGGAATGTAGCAAGTTCTTCTTCTGTTAAAAATTGCTCGTCCATCATGCGATGCACAATCATTGACTGTGCCTTCGCTGAAACATAGCTTGTAGCTTCTTTATGAAGCGTATTCGGCTTCGCTCTTCCAGATAAAATTAAATGTTCACGGATTCTTTGTTCAAGTACTGCATCACCCATATAAGCAAGTGCTAATGCATTAATTTGTATTACGTCATGTGGTGTTAACTTTTGCATTTATTGTCCTCGTTTCCAACGTGTCCCTTGACGAGTATCTTCTAAAACGATATCCATGCTTAGTAGCTGGTCACGAATTTCATCTGAACGCGCGAAATTACGGCTTTTACGTGCAGCATTTCGTTCTTCAATTAATGCTTCAATTTCCTCATCAAGTAACCCTGCTTCAACTTTTGCTTGAATCCCTAATACATTTCCGATTACATCGAACGTATTTAAAATAGCTTGTAGTACTTCCTTGTCCGTATTAGCCTCGTTTAAATAAACATTTGCAATACGTGATAATTCAAATAGCATGGAAATCGCATTCGCTGTATTGAAGTCATCATTCATTGCCTCTTCAAAATCGATTTTTATTTGCGCAATTTTTTCTAACCATTCTGCACTACCCTCAGCTAAACCAGCAGATGCTGCTAAACGATGCTCAACATTCGCGTAAGACGTACGAATACGGTCTAACCCATTTTTTGCAGCTTCCACTAAATCTTGCGCGAAATTAATTGGATGACGGTAATGTACAGAAAGCATGAAGAAACGCAATACTTGCGGATCTATTTGCTGACGGATATCGTGTACTAAAATAAAGTTACCTAGTGACTTCGACATTTTTTCATTGTCGATATTGATATACCCGTTATGCATCCAGTAACGCGCGAATGTTTTATCATTATGCGCTTCGGATTGTGCGATTTCATTTTCATGGTGAGGGAATGTTAAATCTTGCCCACCTGCATGGATATCGATTGTATCGCCTAAATGTTCACGTGCCATTACAGAACACTCAATATGCCAGCCTGGTCGTCCTTCACCCCATGAAGTAGCCCATTTTACTTCACCAGGTTTTGCCGCTTTCCATAATGCGAAATCTAACGGATCTTCCTTTTTCTCACCCGCTTCAATACGCGCTCCTACTTTTAAATCATCAATCGATTGATGACTTAATTTGCCGTAGCCATTAAATTTACGTGTGCGGTAGTAAACATCGCCTTGTGATTCATATGCATAACCCTTGTCGATTAGCACTTGAATAAATTCGATAATATCATCCATATGTTCTGTTACACGTGGATGTGCATCCGCTTTTTTGCATCCTAAAGCTGTAATATCTTCAAAGTAAGCTGCGATGAAACGCTCTGTTAATGTCGATGTCTCCTCACCTAACTCATTTGCTACTTTAATAATTTTGTCATCTACGTCTGTGAAATTTGAAACGAATTTCACTTCATAACCTGCATATTGTAAATAACGACGTACTGTATCATAAACGATTACAGGGCGTGAATTCCCAATATGAATGTAGTTGTAAACAGTAGGTCCACATACATACATTTTCACTTTCCCTTCTTCTAGTGGAACGAAGGGCTCTTTTTGTCTTGATAATGAGTTGAAAATTTGAATGCTCATTGTAATTGCTCCTTTTTTAGACTTGCCATTTCTTGTTGTAATTGTTCAATTGTTTTTTCTAAAAAATCAAGCGGTCGCCAACTGGGTCCGAAATGTCTTGGTGGTCTGGTCTTTTTGCCTCTGTACGAATAGCTTCAATCATTACGGCTTTGCCTGGAATACCTACTACCGTCGCATTTGGAGGTACTTCTTTTAATACGACAGAAACCGCACCAATTTCACTATTTGCACCGATTGTAAACATGTTTCCCCTACTTTTATCATTTTTTCGGAAAAAAATAAACACGCCCCCATCACTAAAATTAGTGACAGAGACGCTTATTAGCGCGGTTCCACTCTGGTTGAAGAAGTACGATAGTCTCCTTCCGCTTAAAGAAGTCCTGTAACGAGGACAAGACGATTTAACCTACTAAAATTTCAATTAAATACTCAAAGGTGCATTTCTGCTTTGCCTTGACCTAGATCACTTTCAGCCAGTGATGATCCTCTCTAATAGGTATGCGCCACGTACTTCTCCTTCTCAACGTGTTTTCCGCTATATACAATGTACATTCATTTTACAGTTATTTTCTGAAAAATCAATTGATTTGGCTACTAGTTTACAAATTTTTCTACGCGAGCGATTGCTTTTTCTTTACCAATTAAGGCAATTGAGCTCGGTAATTCTGGACCGTGCATTTCACCAGTGATTGCTACACGAATCGGCATAAATAAGTTTTTACCTTTTACGCCAGTTTCTTTTTGAACAGCTTTAATTGCTGCTTTAATTGAAGCTGCATCGAACGACTCTAAGTTTTGTAATTGCGTTTTTAATGCCGCCATAACTTGAGGAACTGTTTCACCAGCTAACATTTCTTTTGCTTCTTCATCATATGAAACTTCATTATTAAAGAATTGGGCAGTAAGTTCAACGATTTCAGCACCATAGCTCATTTGCTCGTGGTAAAGGCCGATTAATTCTGAAGTCCAAGCGTGTTGTTCTGCAGTTAATTCTTCAGGTAGTAAGCCTGCTTTTTGTAAATGTGGTAAAGCTAAAGCTACTACATCTTCAGGTGATAATTTTTTAATATATTGGTTGTTCATCCATGTAAGCTTTGTTTTATCAAACATCGACGGAGATTTTGATAAACGTTTTTCATCAAATAACTTGATGAACTCGTCATGTGAGAAGATTTCTTCTTCACCTTCTGGAGACCAGCCAAGTAAACCGAAGAAGTTAAACATTGCTTCTGGTAAATAACCAAGATCTTTATATTGCGCTACGAATTGAATAATTGATTCGTCACGTTTTGATAATTTTTTGCGGTCTTCATTTACGATTAATGTCATATGACCGAAGCGTGGGTATTCCCAACCAAATGCATCAAATACCATCATTTGTTTTGGTGTATTTGATAAATGCTCTTCCCCACGGAATACATGTGTCATTTCCATGAAGTGGTCATCTAATACTACTGCATAGTTGTAAGTAGGGATACCATTTGCTTTTACAAGTACCCAGTCACCAATGTCTTTTGACTCGAATGTTACATCCCCACGTACTAAGTCATTGAAGCTATAAGTCACATTTTCTGGGACACGCATACGAATTGTGTGCGGGATGCCAGCAGCTTCTTTTTCAGCTACTTCTTCTGCTGTTAAGTGACGGCATTTACCATCATAAGTTGGTGCTGCTACGCCTCGTGCTTTTTGTGCTTCACGAGATGCTTCTAATTCTTCTGAAGAACAGAAACATTTATAAGCATGACCTTGTTCTAGCATTTTTTCAGCATGCTCTTTGTAAATATCTAAACGTTCCATTTGACGGTACGGTGCATATGGACCACCAATATCAATAGACTCATCCGGAATAATTCCTAACCAGCGTAAGTTATCTAATTGAGAAGCTTCGCCGCCCTCTACGTTACGTTCGATATCTGTATCTTCAATGCGTACTACGAAAGTACCGTTGTGATGTTTTGCATATAAATAGTTGAATAAAGCTGTACGTGCGCCACCGATGTGTAAAAATCCTGTTGGCGATGGTGCATAACGAACGCGAACTGGTTTCGTCATAATTGTGCCTCCTAAATTTAGCGTCAGAAAAATTCTCGACCCTTTTAACTTTGTTCATTTTACCACTTGAGTTCGTTAAATAAAAGTGGCGTGCGCCGAAATTTGGCGCACGCCTAATCAATTACGCTTTAATTAGTAAAATCGTTGCCATAGCCGCGATTCCTTCTTCACGACCAACAAAACCTAACTTTTCAGTTGTTGTTGCTTTTACATTTACTTGAGACGGCTCCGCATTTAACAGTTCCGCAATTCGATTTTGCATTTGAGAAATATACGGCGCCATTTTTGGACGTTGCGCCATAATAGTACAGTCAACATTTCCTAATTTATAGCCGCGCTCCTCAACCATTTTCCAAATGTAAACTAACAATTTAGCTGAATCCGCATCTTTCCATTCCGGATCTGTATCTGGAAAGTGACGACCAATATCACCTTCACCAATGGCGCCCAATGCAGCGTCTGTAACGGTATGTAATAACACATCGGCATCCGAGTGCCCTAAAAGTCCCCGTTCATGTGGGATTGTAATACCACCTAAAATTAATGGACGTCCTTCTGCAAATTCATGAACGTCAAAGCCTTGTCCAATTCGAAACATTATGATTCACTAGCTTACCCATCAGGTAAACTAGCCTTCACCTACCTTTTGTTGTCTAGTTATTCTTAGTATAATCAACTTCTAATAAAAATACCTTGAAAAACTTTAACATTTTTCAAGGCATTAAGGTATTAACTTCTTTCAGCAGGTATTGCTAAAGAAGTTAATGAATTGCTTGACGTCGGTTTAAAATTGCTTCGCCAAAAATCAAATCTTCCTGTGTGGTCATCTTCACATTTTCGTAACTGCTTTCTACCATGTGAATGTCATGTCCTAAGCGCTCGACTAACATTGCTTCATCAGTTCCTAAAAAGCCTACTTTTTCAGCAACATCCTCAGCTTCTGCTAGTAAATCAAATCTGAATGCTTGTGGTGTTTGAATCATCCATAACGAATCACGGTCCACCGTTTCTTTAATCAGTCCATTATGCACAATTTTCATCGTATCCTTCGCGCGAACACCCGCAATGGCCGCACCTTTTTCATAAGCTACTTTCGTAAGTTCTAAAATTGTCGGTACAGTTATAAACGGACGTGCTGCATCATGAACGAGCACAACTTCTACGGTGTTCATCTCTTTAATACAAGAGTGAACCGAATGCTGACGTTCTGTTCCGCCAGTTGGCAGTCCTTTTACTTTTGAAATTTGATACTGCTTTAATAAAGATTCAATATATGGACGTTCTTCATCTTTTACGGCTAGCCAAATGCCTGTGCAATTTTCATCTTGTTCAAAAACAAGTAAGGTATGCACTAAAATCGGCTTCTGTGCTAACAGTAAAAACAATTTATTTTGCCCAGCACCCATACGCTTTCCGCTACCTGCTGCTGGCAAAACGACTTCATAACGCAAAATGCTTCACTTCCTAATCTTCTTTTGGCTTCGCAAAAATCATCCGTCCCGCCGATGTTTGCAGCACACTTGTTACGGTCACAGTAATTGCCTGACCAATATAGCTACGGCCACCCTCTACAACAATCATCGTACCGTCATCTAAATAGGCCACACCTTGATTATGTTCCTTCCCGTCTTTAATGACGACCACTTGCATGTCTTCTCCTGGAATCACGACAGGTTTCACAGCATTCGCTAAGTCATTAATGTTCAATACTTGAACACGGTGTAATTCACAAACTTTATTTAAGTTAAAGTCATTCGTTAAAATTTGTGCATCCATTTTTTTCGCTAAACGCACTAATTTTAAGTCAACTTCTGCAACATCTTCAAAATCAATTTCCGTAATTAATACTTTTGTTGCGCGTTCATCTTGCAGGCGTCTTAAAATATCTAACCCTCTGCGACCGCGTGTACGCTTTAATGTATCTGAAGAATCTGCTATATGCTGTAATTCAGTTAATACAAATTGTGGGACAACAAGGATACCTTCTACAAAACCAGTTGCTGAAATGTCCGCAATACGACCATCGATAATAACGCTCGTATCAAGTAATTTGTGATGTTCGGATGTATCATTTCCCACTACATCCGTTATGCGTTTTTTCGTAGTCGCTTTCCCTGAAAACATTTGTAGAAGTTCATCACGCTTGCTAAAGCCTAATCGGAAGCCTAAATAACCTAAAACGATCGATAAAATCGCTGGGACAACGGCATTTACAACGGGAATATTCATTTGATTTATTGCGACACCTGCTAACGTCGCAACACTTAGCCCTACAATTAAACCGAATGTACCAAATAACAAATCAGCTGCTGGAAGTTTAAATAATAATTCCTCTAACCAGTTAATAAGCCTTACAAAATAGTCCGATAATGCAAACGACATTACAAACAATAAAGCAGCACCTATCGCAACGCTAAAATATGGATTATTAAGCCATGGTGATAAATTCATAAATTCGTATAATGGCGGTAAGAAAATAAGACCTAATGCTCCACCAATAAACAAGAATGCTACTTGAATTACTCTCTTTAACATACACATCACCTCCTATGATTAATTATACATCCAATACGCTATTCATGCGACGAACAAACCTCAAGTTCACACTACAAACAAAAAGCAACACTTTTAACTGTATTACAATAAAATATGCTATCCCAGCAAAATTTTTTCTAATAAATTCGTTATTCTTACATATATTATTTTGTTAAATTTTCATCATATCTTTTCGTTAATTACAAGGTTCCTTCAAAATTATAACAATCTGTAGTTCGGTTTTATTATTTTGGTATATTATCCGCCTGTAGTGGAAAAGCTAGACCTCAAGATAGGAGAATACGTTTTGAATTCATTCAAAGAAGTAAAAATTTCGACGGCTGGTCCTTCAGCGATTGGTTTATATTGTTACGTTTGTTGCTTCCACTCAAAAATTAGGTTGGACAGACGGTTTAAGTTTAGTTATTCCTTGAGCAATTTGTTTAGGCGGGATTGCACAATTTTACGCGTCGGTTTTAGACTCGAAGCATAATAATACATTTGGAACGACAGCATTCGGCGCATACGGGTTATTCTGGATGGGTGTTGGTATGACTTGGTTTATACAAGCGGGT
>JAZUES010000247.1:0-8069 GCA_045640265.1 Solibacillus sp. | reverse complement strand
GGGTGTAGATCGCGTAAGCGGTGCGAGGGTTCGAATCCCTCCTTCTCCGCCATTGGCCCGTTGGTCAAGCGGTTAAGACACCGCCCTTTCACGGCGGTAACACGAGTTCGATTCTCGTACGGGTCATAACAGAAAAAAACGCTAGATACGAATGTGTATCTAGCGTTTTTTCGTATAATCAAAAGTTTAAGAACTTTTTTAAACTACTTCAATTGACCTTCACGTTACGTTATCCTTTATTGTAATTAAAGAGGTGATGACATGCTAATTAATGAAATTGCAAAGCTATCGGGTGTAACTGCACGTACACTGCGATATTATGATGAAATTGGATTATTGAAGCCCTCAAAGGTGTGGGAAAATGGCTATAGACATTATAGTCAGGAAGATATTGATCGTCTGCAACAAATTTTATTTTATCGTGAACTTGATTTTAAATTAGAGAAAATAAAAATGGTGCTTGATGATCCAAATTTTGATATAAAGGTTGCCTTACAAGAGCAACAAACTCTACTTCAGGAAAAAAGAAATTATTTTGATGACTTAATCGATACGATTAAAAAAACAATCCAATCTATAGAAGGGGGAATAACTATGACAAATGAACAAAAGTTTGAAAAATTTAAAGAGCAGTTAATCAACGAAAATGAGCAGAAATTTGGTCAAGAAATTCGTGAAAAGTATGGAGAAGATGAAATATTATCTAGCTATGGAAAGATAAAAAATATGACTGAAGAGCAATACGAAGCAGCACAACAACTTGAAAGTCAGTTATTTATACGGTTAAAAGAAGCGATGGAACAAGGGAATGTAAAGTCTGAAACGTCGATGGAAGTGGTAGAACTTCATAAGCGTTGGCTTAGCTTTTATTGGACGAAATATACTAAGGATGCGCATGTTGGTTTAGCTCAAATGTATATTAATGATGAGCGTTTTATTGCGTATTATAATGGTCGAGTTGGTAATGGTGCAACGCTGTTTTTGCATGATGCGATTATGGCATATAGCAAGCTCTAAGCTTTAGAAAATATAGCACTGAGGAATCAAAAGAAGAGATTAAGCTATGGTTGATGGGTAATATGGAAAATGTTTATGATGTAGGAAGTAACAATTTCTATTTCATTTACTTGCTAGAACATTGGGAGATATAGAAATAGAAAAAGAGCTGTACGTACTAACAAACAGGTTAGTATGTACAGCTTTTTCTATTAAATAAAATATGAAACTAATAAACCGACTGCTAAAAGGAAGCCGAAGATTGTGTTTGTTTGCGCTGTATTTTTCATCGCTGGCATTACTTCTAATGGCTTTTCTTTTGCACGGAATAATTTTACCGCTTCGATGGGCTTTTTCACACTTAAAATAATAAGTAAGGCCCATGGAGTTAAGTGACCAATTGCAACTAATACAAATATCCATAAGTAAGATACGATGAAGAACGCTGCTAAAACGGAAATAGCATTATGACGTCCAACTAAAATGGCCATTGTTTTGCGTCCGCCTTCTGTATCGCCGACGATGTCACGAATATTATTCGATAACATAATTCCGCCAACGAGGATCATACTTGGTACTGAAATTAATACAGCATCTAATGTTACATCACCTGTTTGAATAAAGAAGGCGATTAACACAATGCCCATTCCCATAACTGCACCTGAAACAATCTCTCCAAATGGTGAGTAAGCAATTGGGTATGGTCCACCTGTGTAAAGATAGCCGATTAACATACAAACTAGGCCAACTGCTACTAATCCCCAAGAAGACATTGCACAAATATAGACACCTAATAGCATTGCAATCGCATAAAAGCTCAGTGCAATGATCATGATTGTTTTTGGTGTAACTCCATGTCGAACGATTGTCCCACCGATACCGACAGATTCTTCATTGTCTAAACCACGTTTATAATCGTAGTATTCATTAAACATGTTTGTCGCTGCTTGAATTAAAATACTTGCAATCATCATGGCAAAAAATAGGCCGAAATGAATCGTCTCATGGTCGACAGCTAAAGCAATTGCCGTCCCTAATAATACTGGAACAAAAGATGCTGTTAAGGTGTGAGGACGTGTTAAATGCCACCATACTTTAAAGCCTTTGTCCGCTTCAATGACTCTTGTCATAAATACGCTCCTAACTAAAAACAATATCTAAACTATTGTAAAGGAAATGAAACAAAATGAACAGAGTGAAGCGCGAATACATGTAACGTTTGCTTGAAAAATGGTATGATGGGAAAGGCATTATTTATAGAACGAAAATAAATAAGCAAGCAAATAATTAAAATAAAAAGCACGTCAAAAACGTGATACTTGCAACATACTTAGTGAATTTGCAACATGACGGAGGGAATTTTCATGCAACACAAGTGGTACAACGCCACTGAGATCGAAGTAGGCTCAAATTCAAAGCAGATTTTTTATATGGAAACAATCGAAGTAAGTCGTTTATCGGCGTTAGCATTTTTTGCCGCAGGGGAAGCGCACTATAAAGGAAAACGCAACTATTGGCAAAACCGTGAAAAAACATTTACATTAGTCGGTTTAGGCCATGCGTATACAATTGAAAATAATGAACGTAATAACCGCTTTGATGCCGTGGAAGCAGAGTGGAAAAAATTAACGAGTCAAATTGTACAAGAAGACCAACACTTACAACCAATTTTATTTGGTGGGTTTACATTTGATCCGCAAAATGAAGTGAAAGGTGAATGGGTGGACTTCCCACAAAGTTATTTCACAGTAGCAACTTATCAACTCGTTATTCGGGATGATCAGGCATTTGTTACGATAAATTTCATTACCGATAAAGAGAATAGCACAGAGGCCCTTGAAACGTTACGTAAAGAGCGTGATGCGTTAATTCATGCTGCACAAGTAAAAGAATTGAAAACGTATACAAAGCCGATGATGACCAGCTACGTGGAACCTCATAAAGAGGCTTATTTACAATCAATTGATCAAGTAACTAGCCTAATTAAGGCCCATGAAGCCCAAAAAGTAGTGATTGCACGTTCTTTAGCATTGCAGTTTGAGGAAGCGATTACATCGCCTCAAATTTTATCGCACGTTGTACATGAACAGCCAGAAAGTTATTTATTTGGCTTAGAGCATAACGATATGCTTTTTTACGGTGCTTCACCAGAGCGTTTAGTAAAAGTAGATAATGGACGGGCTTATTCTTCATGTGTTGCGGGTTCTATTAAGCGCGGAAAAACAGTTGAAGATGACAATCAATTAGGACAAAGCTTATTAAATGATACAAAAAATCGTGGAGAACATCATTATGTTGTAGAAATGATTACGGAAACATTCGAGAAAAACTGCTCTGAGGTTATCGTACCAAATGGACCAAAGCTATTGAAAATCCGTGATATTCAACATTTATATACACCAGTTGAAGGGCAATTAAATGAAGAAGCAACGATTTTACAGCTTGTAAAGCATTTACATCCAACACCTGCACTTGGTGGTGTGCCACGTGAGCAAGCACTAGAAATGATTCGTACGTATGAACCAATGAATCGTGGACTTTATGCAGCACCAATTGGTTGGTTAGACGCAGATGGCAATGGGGAGTTTGCAGTAGCGATTCGTTCAGCGGCACTTGTTCAAGATAAAGCTTATTTATATGCAGGTGGCGGTATTGTAGCTGATTCTGAGGCACAATCTGAGTATGAGGAAACACTTGTGAAATTTAGACCGATGTTACGAGCGTTAGGAGGACAACTATATGAATGAACGTGACATTTTAACAAATTATGTTTATAAAATTGTGTCAGCTCTTGTGCAAGCAGGGGTTAAAAATGTGGTAGTCAGCCCTGGATCACGTTCTACACCACTTGCATATGCTTTCGCGTCTACTAAAGAGTTAGCGATGCATCGACAAGTAGATGAGCGCGCGGCAGCCTTTTATGCATTAGGGTTAGCGAAGTCAACAGCAAAACCAGTCGTATTACTTTGTACGTCTGGAACAGCTGCGGCAAATTATTTTCCAGCAATTGTTGAAGCAAAATATGCTCGTGTACCACTAATCGTACTAACCGCAGATCGCCCACATGAATTGCGTGAAGTTGGCGCTCCGCAAACGATTAACCAAGTGCGTTTATACGGAGAAAATGTTAAATGGTCAGCAGAATTTCCAATTCCTGACGATGCACCACAAACATTACCATACATTGAGCGTCATACTGTACGAGCGGTAAATATTGCAACGACAGCACCATTTGGACCAGTTCACTTAAATATTCCATTCCGTGAACCATTATTAATTGATTTTAATGAGCAATTACCGAAAGCTCATTTTGTTAAGAGCTATATGAACGAATTACTCCCTTCAAAACAAGCTATGATGGAATTAAAAGCTATCATTGAACAAACGAAAAACGGGATTATTGTTGTTGGTGAGCTACCACTTGGTACAAATACCGAGCATTTATGGAATTTCATTCGTGAAGTGAAATGGCCTGTGATGATAGAAAGCCTATCAAATTTACGAACAGAAGTGCCAGAAGATTGCCAAGCACTTGCGATTACTACATATGATGCACTAATGAAAAACGAACGTTTCAAACGCAATGTGCGACCACAAACCGTCATTCGTTTCGGGGCACAGCCTGTTTCGAAGTTTTTAATGCAATTTATTGCGCAGTCTAGTCCGCAAAATTACATTATCATTGATGAAGATCCAATGTACCGTGATTCAACGCATGTCTCAACCCATTTTATTCATGCCTTACCTGGAGCTTGGTTAAGTGATATGAACATTAACCAAACTGCGGCTGAAATGGCATACGTAGAGTTTTGGAAAATGGCAGACTTATTAGCAATCAATGAAATTGAAAAATACGCAGAATACGCATCTGATGAAGGTACGATGGTTCAAGCAATGCTAGATAGCTTACCAGAAGGCTCAGACATCTTTGTCAGCAGCAGTATGCCAATTCGCGATATCGATACGTTTTTAACTACGACAAATAAGGATGTACAAGTATTCGCCAACCGTGGAGCGAATGGTATTGATGGTGTGACTTCTACAGCACTTGGTTTTAGTCAGGGACGTAAAGCACGTAAAACGTATTTATTTATCGGAGACTTAGCATTTTTACATGATACAAATGCTTTTATTGCCACACGTTATCAAGTTTGTGATTTAACGATTGTCGTGATGAATAATGACGGGGGTGGTATTTTCTCTTATTTACCACAATCGACAGTTGAAGCACATTATGAGCATTTATTTGGTACACCGACAGCTTTAACCTTTGAAAAACTTGCGAGCATGTATGAGATGGATTATGTGACGGCTACTTCAGCGGAAGAATTTATTACAGCGTTACAAGCGCCTAAACAGGCCAATGTAAAATTAATCGAAGCATTTACAAATCGTGAGGACAATGTACGTGAGCACCGAGCGTTATGGTCACGTATTCAAGAGGTGTTAGAGCAATGGCTCGATATGTATTAAATGACTGTGAGATTTTTGCTGAGCAATGGCATGAAACGGCACAAAAAACACTTGTGTTATTGCATGGTTTTACTGGAAGTACGAAAACTTGGCACCATGTAGTGAAACAAGTACCTGCTGAATTTCGAATTATTGCCGTTGATTTAATCGGACATGGACAGAGTGATGCACCGGAAGAAGTTATGAAGTATTCGATGCAATCGCAAACAGAATTGTTAGAGGCACTGTTTCAACATCTGCAACTAGAAAAATTTTATTTACTAGGCTATTCAATGGGAGGACGTGTGGCACTTAGTTATGCGGTGCGTTACCCACATCGAATCGAGCAGCTACTATTAGAGAGTGCTTCTCCTGGTTTAGCATTAGAGGAAGAACGAAGCGCAAGAAAACGAGCCGATGAAGCATTAGCTGAAAAAATCATGCAAAACGGCGTGCCATCATTTGTTGAAAAATGGGAAAACATTCCGCTTTTCGCTTCTCAAAAGCAGTTGCCACAACAAGTGCAACAAGAAATTCGTGAGGAACGTCTATCTCAACAAGCGATTGGCTTAGCAAATAGTTTGCGCGGCATGGGGACAGGTGTGATGCCATCATTATGGGAGGCACTCACTACACTCGACATGACGGTCACTTTAATTACAGGGGCTCTTGATGAAAAGTTTATTAAATTAAATGAACAGATGGTGAAATTACTACCTCAAGCAACACATATGACAATTCCTAAAGTTGGTCATGCAATTCATGTGGAAAATCCGATAAAGTTTGCTACAATAGTAAAGGAAACGATTTCTTAATTAATAATCTAGGGGGATTACTCAATGACAAAGCAACGTCTATGGACTTCATTACATACGTATGAAGACATTAAATACGAATTCTATAACGGTATCGCAAAAATTACGATCAACCGTCCAGAAGTACGTAACGCATTCCGCCCAAAAACAACAGCGGAAATGATTGACGCTTTCACACGTGCACGTGATGATGAGCGCGTTGGTACTATTATTTTGACAGGTGAAGGAGATCTTGCATTCTGCTCAGGCGGCGACCAAAAAGTGCGCGGTAACGGCGGTTATGTAGGTGAAGATAATATTCCTCGTCTAAACGTTTTAGATTTACAAACATTAATCCGTAAAATTCCAAAACCAGTAGTAGCGATGGTTGCAGGTTATGCAATTGGTGGCGGCCACGTATTACACGTAGTATGTGACTTAACAATTGCTGCTGAAAATGCTCGCTTCGGTCAAACTGGACCAAAAGTTGGTTCGTTCGATGCTGGTTACGGTTCAGGCTACTTAGCTCGTATCGTAGGTCACAAAAAGGCGCGTGAAATTTGGTACTTATGCCGTCAATATGATGCACAAGAAGCATTAGATATGGGCTTAGTAAATACGGTTGTACCTTTAGAGCAATTAGAAGACGAAACAGTAAAATGGTGTGAAGAAATGTTATCAAAATCACCTACTGCTCTACGTTTCTTAAAAGCTGCGATGAACGCAGATACAGACGGCTTAGCTGGTATTCAACAACTTGCTGGTGACGCTACACTTCTTTACTACACAACAGATGAAGCTAAAGAAGGCCGCGACGCATTTAAAGAGAAACGCGAACCTGACTTCGGTCAATTCCCACGTTTCCCTTGATTTTAGATCATTTCATACGAAAAGAGCATACTTTATGTGTGCTCTTTTTTAGTGGATAATAATAGGAATAGGAGGAGATTTCATGCAACCAAACTGGATTAAACAACGAGCGAATTTAACACCAAATCGAATTGCACTTAGTTTTAATGAGCAGCAATGGACATTCCAGCAACTACATGACCTATCCGCAACGATATCATATAAACTAAATGCTTGTGGATTAACTAATGGTAAACGGGTTGCAATTTTAGCCCCGTCTACACCTCAACTCATTCAATTGATATATGGCTGTATGCAGGCGCAATGTGAAATGGTGATGTTAAATGGCAGACTTTCTAAACAAGAGCTAGCCTATCAAATAGAAGATGCTGAAGTAGACGTTATTTTAGTGGCAGACAGTGAGCATTCAAAGTTACAAGAAGATGCACGTATTCTAACATTTACTCAATTAAATGAAATGGAGCCAAAATCATTTGATATTGCTTGTGAATGGGATGATGATTTTGCATTAACGATTATGTATACGTCTGGGACGACGGGATATCCAAAAGGTGTTTGTCAAACGGTTGGTAATCATAGCTCAAGTGCCATTAGTTCCGCATTGAATCTTGGTATTTCAGAACAGGATGTTTGGCTTTGTACGGTACCGATTTTTCATATAAGTGGTTTTTCGATTGTTGTACGTTCCTTATTATATGGAATGAAAATACGTTTATATGAAAAATTCGATGCACTTCGATGTGCACAAGAAATTAGCGCGGGCTCGGTGTCCAAAATGTCAGTTGTCTCAGTTACGTTGGAAAATATCATATCCGTGATGGAAAAGGAAAATATGATAGCGCATTCCAGTTTCACTACGATGCTTGCAGGTGGGGGTCCAGTGCCTGTGGATTATTTAAAACGAGCGATTGCTTTAAAATTGCCAGTTGCCCAAACATATGGCATGACGGAAACAGC
>JAZUES010000246.1:0-3442 GCA_045640265.1 Solibacillus sp. | reverse complement strand
ATAAATAAAAGTCTACGGAAAAAATATTTCCGAAGACTATAAGATTTTACTCTTCTGTTTCATAAAGATGTCTTTCCATTGCATCCGCTGCAATTCTTGGCTCAACTTCTCTAACGACTGATTCATACGTAAATGATTCTTTGGTGCCAATTGGTAAAATACCTTCTTTTTGCAACTGACTCGCAGATTTTGATAGTAACGAATCAATCACCTGCTCGACTAACGTTGTGGCGTTTGGTAAGAACGGTAATCCTCCAATATTAACAGCTTGAATACTTTTAAAAAGTGCATGATTTTTATATGTTTCTTGATCATGCCAAGGGAAAAGTACATACGCACCAAAAGCAGTGCGTTCATAGCGACCATTACGCTCTGCTACAATCGAATCACGATATCGATGCATTGTATTAATGTCCTCTTCTTTTGGTCCTGGTGATGCATTGCCCTCTATATTTAAACGGTATTTGGCGTCAAAAATATATTGATATAAATAGTCTTTGCCTTGTTTTTCAATGCTTAACATAGAATCAGGTTTTTGCGTAACAGTTGGTCCATGTTGTCCAGTTGTGTATTGATAGTGCAAGGTAATTTGCTCGTCTGTATCTGGATGTGTAAACTTTCGCTGTGCGACCTTATTGCGTTGTAAATTTAAAAACAATCCATCACTTGAAATTTGAATGATGTTTTGATCGCCACTGATACAACGTTTTTGCAAAATACTGCCGAGCTTTAAAAACGTCCAATATTCATACAAGGTCGCTATGTCCTTAACTGACATTTTATAAAACTCCCCTTGCAATACAATGCTTTTCGAAATCGTGACGTATACTTGGAATACTTCACGATAACCAGTGCCCATTTGTAACACAAGACTATTTACCGTGCGATCTAACTTACCGATTCCCCGCCAAAAAGGGAGTCTTAATTTATGGCGTAACGTTGTAATCATGGCATCGAGCTTAGAAATTAACTCTGCATCCGTTTCTTTATTTGGGTATACTTTTTTAATGGCTGCGACTAAATTTTCTAACTTGCTCACAATGCGTTCCATCGTGAATTTCACGTAGCGATTTTCGTGCGTGTCGACAGTGTGCTGCTTCTTCATAAGCAAGCCTTTTGTCGGCATAACTATTCGGTTTCCTACTGAAATTCCGCGCGTCACATCCACCATTTTATGTGCATTTTTTCGTAAGTACGCACGGCTATGGCTGTCTTGCTTGTGTAGTCGATCACCGCGCACTTCTTCATATGTGGTCATGAGCTGATGATGTGGGTGTTTTTCAATATGCTTTAGCGCTCTTTGATAATCCTCAAAATGCTTCTCAATTAACCGGTAAAATTCCGCTGGTGACGGGTCTTTAAATAACTCAGAACTTCCACGTAAATGCGTTCGCTTTATGAAATGATACGCGAGATTATAAATTTCATCATTTACTTCCCTTAGCAAATTTGTGTAATCCTTTTTGTAATCGAGCTTCGTCGGAAACACTTCGATTCGTACGCGAAGCAAGCATTCTTTTCCTTCCAAAATTTCAAACTCTGAAAAACCGACTTCATTTTGAAAATGCAAATAGCCCGTTAAAATATCTGTACGCGAAAGTTTACTAATGGCTTCACGGAATGGTGCATATTCATGATAAAACGTAAGCTGTTCTTTATTTTTAGGGATAATAACCAATTCATACATGCCATTCTCAAAAAAGATTGGGTACAACGACTGCCCGTCATACGGTACAAGCTTTCCTTCATCCGCATCATAAATTTCAATCTTAGCGGCATCTTTGCTGTCATAAAAGAACTGCATAAACGTCTCATCGGATTGTGCAACATGCTTCGAATAATCGAGCTTTCCTTTAATGACTAATGTAAACTTATCTGTTTCTATCGAGAGTAACTCTGTGGCCTTACGAGATCCAGAAGGAAGTGAAGCCTTCATCTCCTAACCTCCCCAGCATGTCGTACACTTTTTTCGCACTAAGTGGATAGCGTACTACCGCAGTATCAAACGGTTCATTGTCGGTATACGTATGACCTGTAAACTGTTCGAACAACTGCTCCAGCACATTGCGAATTTTCAGCCCACTACCTGCTAATCGAGGCAAGATTTTTTGCATCACGCAGTAATCAAATGCTTCATCTTCTTTAAATAAAGAGCCCTCATTGTTATAAATCATATAAAAACAAATCTCATCTCGCACACGGTAACCAACATGGGCATTCAGTGGCTCGATGATTTTATTAATTGTCGTTAATTCAGTAGAAACCTGTTTTATGATTTTTTCATTTGTCTCGTAGCAATCTTTTAACTGCACGAAGCTGGCTTCAATTGAACTGTTTGCTAATTGAATTGGTTCAACAGTGTCTGTATTTGTTAAAAACGAGAAGTCATTTAAATGTATCTCATTAAATTCAATTGTATTGGCACGGTCTAACACCTTTTTGCTGAATGGGTGTGTTGTTTCATCCATGTTGACTGTACCGATGATGTAAAGATTATTTGGTAATGTTAATTTTTCCTCGTCAATCCTCATTAATGTAGAGGATGTATATGTATCTCCGTCTTTTCTACGGCTTTCCATAATACTCAGAACATCACTGAAGTAATATTCCACACGTGCCAAGTTCATCTCATCTAGCAATACAAAATATGGGCGATCTAAATTATCGCTCGCCTCACGCACTACTTTTGCCAGCTGTCCTTCAATAAAGTCTCCCTTAATATCCGTATAACCTAGCAACTCAGATCCATCACTCCAATCCGGACGCACTGGAATAAGCGAAAACTGTCCATTATCCTCCGTAGCACCAATACTTTCCGCAAACAGCTGTACAATTTTCGTCTTCCCCGTGCCTGAAATACCCGAGATAATGACGAACGGCTTGCTGCGAAGTGATAGGTAGAGGTTTTTGATGTTCTCTTCAGAATAGTTGAAGCCTTTTGATATGATGTATTTTTGGATGTGGGGGATTAGGTTTATTGGATAGATAAATTTCAATTCCATTTCTTCTTTTTTTTCGTTATCATTAAAATAAAAAGGTTCAACTATAAAGTTTCCATTTTTATCTTCATGTACAATTTTCCCTAGCCCTAATACCACATTATGTTTTTCTTTAACTCTATATAAAATTCCAATTGGGATGTCATTCTTTAAATTGTATCTTGCTGCATCAATATCACTAAATTTTCTTTTATCTTTCTCACCATTTGGTGGATGCATAATGATTGATTTAAATTCATAATTTTCTTCATCAATCCATTCAATTTGCTTTCCATAATTAATTTCCTGAATTTTTCGCATTTGCCCAGTATCACGAAGGTTTCTATAAATAGTAACTGAAGCAAAATTTGTTATGATTGAATATAGCATTTATTCTCCTTTTTTACTTTGTTGATACTGTCCCTGATTTAGGTTAGAAGAATGACGAAACAAACTTCAGTATT
>JAZUES010000245.1:0-7338 GCA_045640265.1 Solibacillus sp. | reverse complement strand
ATTGATTAAGCTGTTGAATCATGACTTATGCCTCTCCCCAAGTATTGTTTTCCTATTCAGATTGTATCATAGGCATTATTTTACCTTTAAATTTCCATTGTTACGAAGTCTTTTTCTACTTGAATTTAACCTTTTCCCTGTATTTTACTAGTTATACGTAAAATACAGGGAGAGTGTTAAAGTGCAACAAAAAGCTGTTCTAAAACCCTATGAGCATTGAATACGAAATTGGTCATGACTTTTTAAGCGAACTCGGTCGGTTAAGCTCGGAACCGCGATACGGAAAAACATTGAATAACTCAGAGGATGTCCATTTCCTAAAGAATTTATTTGCGAATTATATGAAAAATCCTACTATTTGTGAATTATGTACAAACATAAAAAACTATGATGAAAATACGTACTATTGACAAAAAATGAATTTGCTGTTGTTCAAAATCATATAATACCAACAATTATTAAATGATTTAAATCGTTTTCTTAAGACTGAATACTTACTAGGAGTTTAAATGAGAATTTTTTAGGACAAACTTTACAACAGTATTTCGCACTATCTCCCTCTTAAGAATTTCGACTTATAGAATAATATTTTTTTATTTTAATAAACCTATTAATAGTAATTTACGCACGAAACATGTTATTTTTATTTAGTGATTGGAAGGAGGAATACCTTTGAACTTAAATAAACGTGGTTTTATGTTTTTATTTGCCGGCATCGTTTTACTGATCCTTTCTATTTTTGTAACGATTGATTGGGGCTTTGGATTATGGATGGCCGTATTTTTAGTGAGTCTTGTGTTATGTACAATCGGAATTATTTTGTTAATCATACAGTTAGTGCGACAAATTAAAGAAGAGAGTCGAAATAACTAAAATAAAAAGTACAATGACACACTCAAAATCTTTTGAAGTGAAGTCATTGTACTTTTTTCATGGTAATAATATTCCTATCTGATAATAGCCTGATTGACGAAACTAACAAAACAATCAGTTGCTCCCACCGATTGAAGTTTCACTTTACAATTGTGCTACCCATTGTTTCATTTGTGCTTTGGCGTACTCCATTTCATAGTCATACCATTGCTCGATGACACCTACAACACTTGCCGCCTCTTTAAACGCACGAAACGGCTTGCGTCCATTTAATGCTTGAAACAGTGCTTCTTCCACTTTTCCTTCAAATTGGTTTGAAAAATTGACCATGACTTCATACATTTCACGAGAGCTTTTTACTGGGACAAGTTCAATCGCATCATCCTCTTCCCAATCATCTGCTTCCTCTTCTAGCGGAACATATACTTCTTGCGTTTCACTATTGTAAAAGAATCGCAATTCATCTTCGCCATTTAGATACGCGTCTGCTAATTGCTCAAGTAAATCCATAGATTATCCCCCTCTTTCTACTTAAATATATTACGAAAAGTGCACCTTTATTGTCGAGTAATCTTGAGAAAACAAAGCCTCATTTCGATTCTTTACTTTACTTTCTTACACACAATCCATATTTCCACTGAGCATTCCTGATAAACAAATTGGCGAATGTAATGTTTTGCGTGTACAGTGTAAAAAACAATCGAATATCCTAAACGCATTTGGTAAACTGTTACTAATAACTACTGAGCATTCAATCAACCTGGGGTGGTAAGATGAACAAACGAAAACGAGCTTTATGGGGATTTATTATTGGTGACGCTTATGGTGTACCAATGGAATTTATGGAACGTGACAGTTTCAATGTCCACGATATGATTGGTTATGGTTGCTGGGACGTACCAGCAGGAACATGGTCCGATGATAGTGCGATGACACTCATTACAATTGAACATTTAATTAATGATTCTTCATTTGCTGATTTAAAAAATGCTTTTTGCGACTGGGCTTACCGTGGTTACTGGACGTACAATGACAAGCCTTCCTTTGATGTTGGTTTAACTATTTCAGAAATCCTTAATCGCTGGGAAAAGAAAGGTCTTTTCGAAACAGCTAAAATGGATGAACAAAGTAACGGGAACGGTGCTTTGATGCGTATTTTGCCTATTGCCTTTTATAGCTATAAACGTAGTATAGAAGAGCGCTACGTAAAAGATTATGCTACTTTAACGCATGGCCATATACGTTCCACACTTTGCTGTTTGCATTATGTTTACGTTGTACATGCTCTAATGGATGGTCTGTCGATCCAAGAAAGCTTGCATCAGGCCAATAAGGAGCTTGCGTCAAAATTAATTGATTATCCTGATGAAGCCATCCATTTCGAACAAATTTTTTCTATTGAAAACGTGCAACGAGATGAGATTCAAAGTAATGGTTATGTAATTCATACGTTAGAAGCGGTTTATTGGAGCCTATTAAATAGTACTAGCTACTTTGAAACCATTTACAATGCTGTTCATCTTGGAAATGATACAGATACAATTGCCGCAATTGCAGGTGGACTTGCAGGACTTTATTACGAAGAATTAGATATCCCAGAAGACTGGATGGAACTTATCCCAAAACGTGAAGAAATCGATACATTACTAAATCGCTTTGTGAAAGTTGTTTTTTAATTTTTATAAATAATTTAGTGCCGTACACTCATTTATCATAAATGAATGTACGGTATTTTTAGTATTAATCCACTTCAATAGAAGACTTAATAATGTCTCCATTGTATAACTGTACTTTTTCGTAATCTTGTTTTTCAACTTGTAGGACAAATGTGTGCGGTAGGCCCTCTTCCTTACAGTTCGAACCTTCGACTGGCAATAACTTCACCGCTAAATTACCATCATGATTATAAACACCATCTACCGCAATACCGCAGCTATTCGAATATGTGACGATAAAGACGGCAAAATATTTTTCCATATCCATCGTTACACCCTCTACTTGAAAGCGTGCTTGTACTTCTTTCAGTTGTCCCTCTGTTTTCGCATACGTAATATACGGTACGAGTGACTCATAAACTGGCGCAATTTTTTCTTCATATTTTACGATTTCAAATGGCACTGCCTTGTCTTCAGTGAATGTTGGTGTGCTTTTTGTTCCACCATCACAACCTGTCAACGCGAGCACGACTAAAAGAAGGTATATCCCATATTTTTTCATTTTTTGCTTTCCTCACATTTCTATAAGAGCTCATATCTTTCCTTCTGTGATTTTATTAAAAATGAACGGGTTTATCAAATTTTTGATGAGGCAATTTAGTGAAGAAACGTATGTCTTTCCTCATTAATATAAAATTAAATCAATAAATTCAGGAACCTTTATAAAAAAACAGTTTATTTACCTCTAAAAATATGCACTAAATTTTATGATTTTAACGATTCGAGCCTTGAATTTTTTTCATTTCTCCTATCAAAAGAGTAAAAACCTTTCACAAACATTGTTATTTCAGCATCGACATAAATAGATAGAATATATTGATAAATAGAAAATGTGAAATGCAATCGTTTTCATTTTTTATTAACAAAATAACATTTGGAATTAATTCGATAAATGTAAATTAAATGGAAAAATATTGTCTATTTTGTGACGTTAGTTTAGTTTTTTGAGTAAGTTCTATTAGAAATTATAAGATTCCTTTTGATATAGTTGGTAATAGACTTGTTTATTAAACAAAAGCTTACGAAGCAATGCATGACAGCTTGCTTTGCTTATTTTAGTTGATTAGAAAGCGAACTTTCTTATTGACCGAAATAAGGACATCCTCACGTACTAATTGGTACCTGATGTGTCTATCTAATCGTCATAAAAAATTAAATAGAAAAGGGAGTTATTTATTCATGGAATCAAATATACAAGTAAAGAGTCCAAAATTGATGGCTGCTGTCTTAATGATTGGTACATTCATCGGGTTATTCGGTGAAACCGCATTAAACATGGCATTAACAAACATCATGGAAGACTTCGATGTTAGCCCTGGCTTAGCCCAATGGTTAACGACTGGGTATCTATTAGTATTAGCAATTTTAGTACCATTATCAGCTTATTTAGTACGTTGGTTTACAACGCGTCAACTAATCGTGAGCGCATTAGTGATTGCAATTGCCGGTTCATTAATCGCTGCACTTTCACCAACTTTTGCAATTCTATTAGTTGGTCGTTTAATTCAAGCAATCGGAACAGGTATCCTCTTACCATTAATGTTCAGTGTTGTTTTAGTTGTTTTTCCAATTCAAAAACGTGGAGCAGTTATGGGGATCGTTGGTTTAGTATTAACAGCTGGTCCAGCATTAGGCCCATCAATTGCAGGTTTAATTATTAGCGCTTCTAGTTGGCACTACATTTTCTGGATTATGTTAGTACTTTACGTCATCTTATTACTTATCGGTGGTGCTAAAATGGAAAACATTTCAGAAATCACAAAACCAAAAATCGATTTTCTTTCATTATTACTATCTACAGTTGCATTCGGTGGTATCATTTTCGCATTAGCAACACTTGCGGAAACTCCATTCTCAGATGCAATCGTATGGGCTCCATTAGTAGTTGGAGCAATCTGCTTAATTTTATTCGCCGTACGCCAGTTCAAAATGGAAAGTCCAATGATTAACTTACGCGTATTCAGCTTCCCTATGTTCACATTAGGTACTGTACTTATGTTCGCAACATTATTCGTAATTTTAACAGTAGCGATTTTAATTCCTCTTTACCTTAAGAATGTATTAGGCTATACAGCAATTGCTGCTGGGTTATTAATGTTACCAGGTAATGTTTTAAACATCATCATGTCTCCAATCGTAGGTACGAACTTTGATAAAGTTGGTGCAAAAATCTTCACACGTATTGGTTTTACAATGATCACACTTGCAGCCATCTTCTTAGTATTTGGTTTATCTGCAACAACACCAGTATGGCAAGTTGTCGTAACGTTATGTGTATTCTTCGTAGGTGTATCAATGACTATCATGCCAGCACAAACGAACGCAATGAACACATTAGTACCTCGGCTTTATGCTGATGGTTCTGCAGCAATGAACACATTAACTCAAGTTGCAGGTGCTGCAGGTACAGCAGTAGCCATTACATTATTCACAGCAGGTCAAAAAAACTACATTGCTGAATTTGGTGCAGCTAACCCAGCTGACTTCTTAGCACACGGTGTAAGCCATGCCTTTATCGCCGTATTAGTAGTTGGTATTATCGGTTTAATCGGATCATTATTCATCAAAAATAGTCGTCCAATGCGTTAAGTTCATGCAAATACAAAAGCACGCCTGGTATTCATAATTTGCTTAGCGTGCTTTTTTCATATGCTGCATTAGTAGATAACTATTTTCTATTCGAATAAAGTATCTGACTCTTATTCACTAAAAAAGACGACCTCGTAGATTTTCTGAGATCGTCTTTTAGTTTATTATTGTGCCGCTTTCGCAGCTTGACTTTGGTGTGATTTTTTCATAACAAAACGGGCAATTGGTTGAGCAATGATTAATTCAATCCAGAAGGCAATCCCGAAAAACGCCAAGCTTCATTTAGAAGTATGACGTTCAGTGAAACTACTACAAGACTTAAGAATTAAGGTAACTGCATCCTCTTTTTCCTTGCTATTAAAAATGTAACTCCTGAGGCTCTCCGTCGTTCATTAATTTAATCGATATCGGGTCTAATTGTAGCGTAATCATTTCATCTTCTTCAGAGTTGAAAATTTCTTTAAAGAATTTTGCGATTTTCAGCTTCAGTGTGTCATCTTTAATCTCTGTCAATTTTGCTGTAATCTCTACATAAGGTGCGTACATATCTTTCTTCGTGTAACCAAGTAAAATATGGGTGTACGGATTTTGTTCTAAATCCATCACCTTTTGTGACTCTTCTGTTGTTGTTGTATACAACACAAATTCATCATTTGTAAACGTCATATAACGCACATACGGCTGCTGACCATTTAATGTCGCCATCGTACCAATTTTACTTTTATTAATAATTGAAAGTACTTTTTCTTTAACTGTCTCCACATTGATCCCCCTTTAATTTAAATGAACTTCTTCTTGGTTTTTTCCATTTTTGTTCATAATACGCATTCGAGTAGGTGTCACTTGAATGACTACGAGTTCCTCATCTGTATCGGCAGGGTATTTTTCTAATAATTGTCGCTTCACATTATCGTTAAATGTTATCGCCGTATTGCCTTCGATTTCTAAAAAAGTTTCAAATAAGCCATCACTTTCATAGCCAAGTAAAATATGCGTTGCTGCAATTTCTTTTAATTCATTAACGACATCTGAATTCTGTTTTGCTACTGTGTACAATTTGTTTTCAACATACTCAAACGTCATATAACGAGAATTCGGTCTTCCTCCATTATTTGTCGCCATCACACCAATACTGTTTTCATTTAAAATTTGTTGTGCTATTTCTCTTGCCGTACTCATGTTTCCACTCCTTCAATGTCTTTAACTTTGAAAACCATCTGCCAGCCTTTTCAAATGACATGATTAATCCCTTACCCTAATAATGTTCCCCGTTAAATAAGATAATAAAACAAAACATATTTACAGTAGTAGGCTAATTCCTAATATGCCACTGTATTATTTACATAAATTACAGGGACTACAAATGAAAGAAGGTATACATGTTGTATCCGTTTAATCAGTTTGATGAAAGTACAGTCGTACAACCATTTAATCAGTTCTTCCCACCAGCTTTTGATGGACCCGGATCCTTTCCAATGAATCCCCCTTTTGGTAGACCTGGTTCACCCCCAATGAGTCCTCCACAACCAGGTGGAATGCCAATGAATCCTCCGCAACCAGGTGGAAACACACCAATGCCTATGGGACCACCCCCTGCCTTTTCACCTGCCATGTCGAGTTCACAATCTTCACAATCAGGTTCTAGTGGCATTACAAGGTGTATTTACCGCAACACCTTTATTTGGCAAAGAAACGGCAATAGCTTTTGGTTTTTTCCAGTATTCGTAACGAGAAATGTCATATTAGGCTTCCGTTGGGGCAGATTTGGTTGGATGCATAGCACGATAAATCGTGACTCAATCCTAACATTCCAATGCTTTTGATAATTAAATGTTTGATAGCTGATATTTAAATGGACAATATTATCCGCAGAAGTATTTGACATTTTCATGGTGGGGGAAGTTCATGGAGCAGTTGTAGAGTTAAACAATCTTTTTTATATGAAAGTCCTTAATAAAAATTTAAGCATCTATTTCTCTTAGGTAACCCTGAGAAATAGATGCTTTTTAATGTGCAAAGTCTTTTACTAATGGACTTTGCAAAATATCGTGCAACACACTATATTGTTCATTGCCAATTGTATTACGTACCATTGTTTCGATTTCGCTTTCTAAATCTTTGCTTTTTTGAATAACTTCAAGCCCTTGGTCCGTAAGACGGG
>JAZUES010000244.1:0-1669 GCA_045640265.1 Solibacillus sp. | reverse complement strand
CCAAAAGTAGTTGATGGTAAACAATTATCTACAGATGATAAATTTGGCGTTATTATCGATGAAACTTTAAAAGATAAAGGTTATGACATCGGTGACAAAATCCAAGTATCAAGCTCTGATATGGAATTTACAGTTATCGGTATTACAAAAGGTGAAACATTTAACCATTTACCAAGTGTATTTGTAAACACAGACGTTTGGCAAAGCTATGCATTCGCTGCACCAGGCTCAGATAATGGCTTAGAGAGTCCAGTCGCAATGGTTGCATTACAAGGTAAAGACATTGACGCTCAAAAAATCGAAGACAACTATGATGGAATTGAGACATATACAAAATCAGAAGCTATCATGGGTATGCCAGGTTATAAAGAAGAAAGTGGAACAATTTATATGATGCTTGCCTTCTTATTCGTCATTTCAGCTGTTATTATTTCTGTGTTCTTCTATGTATTCATTTTACAAAAAACACAACAATTCGGCGTTATGAAAGCAATCGGTGCTTCAAATGGCTTCATTAAAAAATCAATTATTTCACAAGTGTTCGTGTTATCACTCATAAGTATTATTGCTGGGATTGTGTTAACGTATTTAACTGCCTTAATATTCCCTGAAGGTATGCCATTTAACTTAGACTTTAAAATGGTTATTATATACGCAGTTATCTTATTAATTGTATCTGTTTTAGGGTCTGTTGTTTCTGCTCGTCAAGTAACAAAAATCGATCCTTTAACAGCGATTGGGAGAGTGGAATAAATGACAGGATTAGTATTAAAAAACGTAACCAAATCATTTAAAGAAGGGGATTCTACAGTAGACGCATTGAAAAATGTATCATTAACTGTAAACCCTGGAGACTTTATTGCCATTATTGGCCCATCTGGTTCTGGTAAAAGTACGCTATTATCCATTGCGGGCGCATTACTACAACCTACAAATGGTGAAGTATTAGTAAATGGGACAGACATTGGGAAAATGAAAGAAAAAGAGCTTTCTGGGTTCCGTTTAACTGACGTAGGTTTCATCTTACAAACATCAAACTTAATTCCGTATTTAAACGTGTTAGACCAGCTGTTACTTGTACGTAAAATGAGCGGAAAAGTAACGTCGAAAGAAACAGATTTTGCGAAAACATTATTAACAGAATTAGGCTTAGGGAATAAATTAACAAAATTCCCGAACGAATTATCAGGCGGTGAACGTCAACGTGTAGCAATTGCTCGTGCGTTCGTAAATGATTCAAAAATCATTTTAGCAGACGAACCAACAGCAAGCTTAGACTCTAAACGTGCATACGAAGTAGTTAAACAAATTCGCAATGAAGTAAAAGAACGCAACAAAGCAGCCATTATGGTAACGCATGATGAACGTATGCTAGAATATTGTGACAAAGTGTACCGCATGGAAGACGGCGTATTAACGCTAGAAGGTTAATACTGTATAAATAGCATATGAAATCTCTTCTTTTTGTAGTGAACCTATAAATTAAGTGCTTAATTATGCAACAAATTGGTTGGTTTATGTTCAGGGATATACTGGACGTAAGCCAACCATTTTTTGATTTTGACGCGTATTTATAGCAATTACTTCAATCTTGAACGTAAAGCGAGCGACGTTAAATTAACCCTATGCATACTTTGTTTAATTATTTTAATGAAGTAGCGTACAAATA
>JAZUES010000243.1:0-2174 GCA_045640265.1 Solibacillus sp. | reverse complement strand
GTTGCATTTGGTATTGCAAAATCAGGTGAAGCGATTGCAGATTACTATACAACCGACTTATCGTTTACAGTAGCAGGGCAAAAAGTGGCGATAGACCGAATTAACAGTGAACGTGCTGTGGGAACAACGGTCTTATATACTGCGAGCCAAGCATCAACGTAAACATATAACTGGGGTATTGAAATTGTCGTAACGGGTGCGTCATAAAGTACAAAATCATTAAGCTTCGTCGATTCCATTACAGGTACGGTTTCAAGCGTATCGGAATACGGACAAGCTGGAAACTCAGTCATCCCTGCTGATGGCTTCGTACTTTCTGTGCAAGATAAAGCAACGGCCGATCAGATTAAAGCCTCAATTGAAGTGGGCGCACCAATTCAAGTTGATCTAGCAATTGATGATAAATGGAAAGATGCCCAATATATTTTAGCAGCGGGTCCTTTACTTGTGAAAGATGGCAAGGTTAATATTTCAATGCCAGAAAGCTCATCATTTGTAAAAACGCGTAGTGACCGTACTGCAGTAGCTGTTGATGCGACAGGTAAGAAAGTATTTTTAGTAACAGTAGATGGTCGTCAAAGTGGCTATAGTAACGGGACATCTCTTACAGATTTAGCTTCCTATTTAATTTCAAAAGGTGCAAAATATGCGATTAACTTAGATGGAGGCGGCTCAACAACGATGGTCGTGCGTAATCCTGGTAACGAAGCGCCAAGCTTAGTGAACCGTCCATCTGAAGGCAGTGAAAGACGTGTATCTGCCACATTACAAGTAATTAATAGTGCGCCTGCAGGAACAGTAAAAGCCTTTTCGATTAAAGGTTTACCAAGCACAATGACCCTTGAAACTTCTGCTACGGCAACTGTTTCGTTAGCCTATGATGAATTTTTAAATCCAGTTACGATTCAAGCGGAAAATGTAAAATGGTCTGTTGAAGGCGACATTGGTACGATGAATGGTGCAAGCTTTACAGCAACAAAGGCGGGTTCAGGTAAAATCGTTGCTACATATAACGGGGTCCGTTCAGAGTTTAAAGTTCAAGTAACTAAAGCACCTGAAGCTGTACAAGTCATTGACTCATTTGATATATCATCAAACTGGTCTACTACAACGGCAAAAGCAGCAGCTACTATTGCGGGGGCAACGCAGGCAGAGCCATTCCGCGAAGGAAAATCTTCACTAAAATTGAGCTATGATTTTACAACGGCTGAAACGGGAACAAAAGCAGCTTATGCCGTGATGCAATCAGCAAATGCTATCGAAGGTTTGCCGAAGCAAATCGGGGTTTGGGTATACGGCGATGGATCGAAACACTGGTTACGTAGTGTCATTATTGATGGCAACGGTGAAAAGCATACACTGGACTTCACACAACAAGGTCAATTAGATTGGTCAGGCTGGAAATATGTTACGGTAGCAGTACCGCATACGTTAGCATTACCGATTAAATTTGACCGAATATACGTAACAGAACCAAACGCAACGAACCAAAATAAAGGCGTACTGTATTTCGATCAATTGCAGGCTGTGTATAAAGATGGCTACAAAGAGCCAGTTTATACCGATTTAAAACCGACACACTGGGCAGCTTCAACAATTGAATATTTAAATACGCAGGAATTAACAAAAGGTTATCCGAACGGAACATTCAAGCCTGAAAGTACGATTACTCGTGCAGAAGCGGCGACGATCATTGCGCGCGCATTAGGCATTTCTAAAACAAAAACGCCAACATTTACCGATGTAAAAACAACGCACTTTGCGTATGATGCGATTGCTGCAGTAGCCGAAAAAGGTATTATTACAGGTCGTGAAGCAAGTAAATTTAGTCCAGATGGCAAATTAACACGTGCAGAAATGGCCACAATTTTAAAACGTGCTTATAATTTAGCAGGCACAACAGCACTTCCATTTAAAGATGTACCATCATCACACTGGGCATATGAAGCAATTCAAACTGTGTATCAAAATCAATTAACAGGCGGCTATCCAGATAATACATTTAAGCCAAATAATAGTATTACGCGCGCCGAATTTGCTACATTCCTAACGAAAATTTTACAAAAACAATAGAACGATTGATTGCTATAAGTGAATGACATGGAAATGACTGAAATTCATATATAATAGTACCAAGTAGATGAGAGGAAGATTGTATGAAATTCAGTAAAAAC
>JAZUES010000242.1:0-5015 GCA_045640265.1 Solibacillus sp. | reverse complement strand
AACGGCCAAAATGATAAAGCCAAAACTGTACTTTTTGACTTTGCCGTTCCAGCAAATAGAGCTATTCAACAATCAATTAATAATATTGTCGATTTCCAAGTGGAACAAATGAACGTTTCAAGTAACGATACGACTGAAAATGCAGCATTTATTCAAAAGATTTTAATTATCATTTCAATTGTAGGTGTAATTTCAGCAATCATTTTAGGGATTATAATTACACGAAATATTACGATTCCATTGAAGCGTTTAACAACCGCTACAAATGTCATTGCAACGGGCGATTTAAGCGAGAAGGAGATTGTTGTTAATACGAAAGATGAACTAAATGAACTTGCTAAAGCTTTTAATACGATGAAGGCAAATTTATCTAATCTTATTCGTAATGTCTCCATGAATGTCTCGAATACAACTGCAGCTGCTGAACAATTAGCAGCTAGTACAGACGAGGTTACGGTAGCCACGAAAGATATTGCAGAACATATGGAACATATCGCTTCAGCCGGAGGACAAGCTGCTGATACTGGTAATGACTGTGCCATTGCAACGGACGAAAGTGCACAAGGGGTTGGAAGAATTGCAGAAGCAGCTCAAAGCTTGCATTCACAATCAATTGATACGCAATCCATGGCTAATGAAGGTGGTCAAACGCTTCAAACAGCTGAAAAACAAATGGCTGTCATCCAAAAGTCGTCACATGAAACAAGAGAAAGAATTCAGCAGTTAAGCAAGCAATCGGCTGAAATTGAAAGCATTACTAAAGTCATTACGGATATTACAGAGCAAACAAACCTTCTTGCACTAAACGCTGCTATTGAAGCTGCTCGTGCTGGGGAACATGGAAAAGGCTTTGCCGTTGTGGCTGATGAAGTTCGTAAACTAGCAGAAGAATCAAAAAGCTCTGCTTCAAAAATTGTTGGGTTAACTTCTCTCATTCAAAAAGATACTAAAGAAGTAGAAGAAAGTGTAAACTTAACTGTACAAAACGTAGACCAGGGCGTTACTTATCTACAAAATGCTCAAGCTTCATTTAGCAATATTGTCGGATCAATTACGGAAATGACCGCCCAAATCCAAGAGGTATCTGCCTCATCGGAAGAAATCTCTGCGAGCACAGAGGAAGTAGCAGCTTCTGTTACAGAAATGGCACAAGCTGCAAATAATGCCGCACAGCAATCAAGTCTTGTTCTAGCTTCTGTAGAAGAGCAAACAGCTACTATGCACGAGATTAACTCTGTTGCTAAATCACTAAGTGAAGGCGCCATGGCAATCCGTGAAGAAATAAATCAATTCAAAATTTAATGTAACTTAAAAAAGTAAAGGTTCACTACTTCAAATAGCACCCTCAAAAAAGGCACCGAGATTTAACTCTCAGTGCCTTTCTTCATTTTTATTATTTATTACCGCTTTGAAACGATTTTTTTAAATGAACCAGACGTTATGAAATTATGAATTTAGTATTTTGCTGCTCATAACGTATCATCGACCAATAACCAATATCCTCAAATCCAAGACGTTTATAGATACTTCCGGCAGCTGGATTATCATAAAATAAACAGATTGTTTTACCTTCTGCCAATAAATCGCTACAAAGCTTTTCCATACAACGTGTTGCATATCCTCTTTTTGCATAGCCTGGTCTTGTGCCTACGCCTACAATCATCGCAGATTGTGAGTTTTCTGCCGTAGTTGATGCAGAAGAAACCATAACACCCTGTTCATCTCGCATCATATATGTACGACCTGTTTTATACTTTTCCGCGCGTTCTCTGCCTTCTACACTAAACGTCCCCGTTGAAAATTCAGGAATTGAGCTTAACATTTCAACATTTTCTGCATACTCAGATGGCTGCAAGTATGATACCTTTTCAAATTGAGTTGTATCCACTTCATAATTCAGTTCTGTACATTTTGCATAATACGTTTCACTGTCCCTTCGAATATCACGGTCAATGAATTTTCGTAAAGGAGCGATTAAATACTGTAGGCCAGATATTTCTATTTGATTTGGATTTTTATTAATAATTTCAGCAAAGCCTGCTACATCATATGCTCCTTCGCTATACGGGATATAATTTTGATCATATCTTAATAAAATTGCGACTAATTTTTCATCTTCAAATTGACCCCAAAGTTCTTGAATATCAGATTCAAAACCATATGCTTCAATATCACCGATTATAAATAAGTTCTCTGCTGGTTTTTTACTTACGAGTGCCATGACAACATTTCGGTCATCATTTGTTAATTTGCGTATCATTTTATCCCCCATTTACCATTACATATTTTCTGGTGCTTCTATTCCTAATATGGCTAAACATTCTTGCAAAATCATTGCCACACAATAGCTAAAGACCAATCTACTTTCTTTCATGTCATCTTCAACTAAAATTTTTGTATGTGCGTAATATTTGTTGAACGCACGAGCTAATTGTAAAGCAAATTTAGCAATTAACGATGGGTCGGCTTGTTCAAAAGCATCGGTCACAATTTGTGGGAAGTGATTTAATAACTGAATCGCTGTCCAAGCTTGCTCACCTAATTCATTAATTTGCATAGCTTCTTCCATTTTGAATTGTGCTTTTTCAAGAATAGATGAAATACGTGCAAACGTGTACTGAACATATGGACCGGTTTCTCCTTCAAAATTCATCATTTGTTCTAAAGAAAATTCAATATCATTTAAGCGAAAGTTTTTTAAATCATTAAAGATCACCGCACCGACACCGACTTGCTTTGCCACTATTTCTTTATTCGTTAAACTCGGGTTTTTTTCCTCTATATTCGCTTTAGCTGTTTCAATGGCTTCATTAAGGACATCTTTTAACAAAATGACTCTGCCTTTACGTGTCGACATTTTCTTACCACTTTTTAGCATCATGCCAAAAGGTACATGCTGTAAATTTTCATACCATGTATACCCCATTTTTGAAATGACGTTGAAAAATTGTTTAAAATGTAACGTTTGTTCATTCCCCACTACATAAAATACTTTCGCAGGATCATATTGTTTTTTACGATGGATAGCCGCTGCTAAGTCACGTGTAGCGTAAAGAGTAGCTCCATCCTGCTTTGTAATTAAACATGGTGGCATATTTTCTAACGCTACGACATTTGCACCATTAGATAATGTTAGCAAGTTTTTCTGTTGTAACTCGTCTATAACCGGTTGCATTTTATCGTTATAAAATGCTTCCCCTTCGTAAGAATCAAAATGAATGTTTAATACATCATAAATCGCTTTGAATTCTTGTAAAGATGCCTCTTTGAACCATTTCCAAAGTGCCTGTGCTTCTGTGTCTTGTTGTTCCAGTGCTTTAAATGCCGCTCGTGCCTGAACATTTAGCTGCTCATCCTCTTCCGCCAGCTCATGGAATTTCACGTATAACTTTAATAATTCTTGAATTGGTGCGGCTTCAATGGCCTCCTTATTTCCCCATAAATGGTATGCAACAATTAATTTACCAAACTGAGTTCCCCAATCCCCTAAATGGTTGATGCGAATAACATCATAGCCATTTTTCTCTGAAATGTTTGCTAGAGCATTCCCGATTACCGTTGAACGCAAATGTCCCATTGAAAACGGCTTCGCAATATTTGGCGACGAAAAATCCACTACAACATTTTGATGCTTTTTTTCTTTTTGACCATATGCTGATTTAGCATGAAGGATCGTTGAAATCACATTTTGCGTAACGCTCTTTTTGTTTAAGAACAGATTGATATAACCACCAACCACTTGAACTTCTTGAATAAGGTCATTTTCAATTTTGGCTGCGATATCTTGTGCGATTATTTGTGGCGCTTTTCTAAATTTTTTTGCAAGCGTAAAACAAGGGAAAGCTATATCCCCTAAATTTTGATGCTTTGGTTTTTCGAGTAATTGTTCGATTTCATGTTGTGCTAATTGTCCATTTAATGCAGTTTCTAAAATTTCAGCGATTTGTTTATGCATGTTTTATCCTCCCCTTCATTTTTGAATAAAAAAAATCCCGTCTCTATAAAAAATAGAGACGAGAGTATAGTTTCCCGTGGTACCACTCTAGTTGCCACAAATTCGTGACCACTTTCCATTGTTAACGAGGTGACTCCCCGGCATTCTCTACTATAATTTCAAGAAGCTTCTCCAAAGTGCGTTTCATTTATGTCCTTTGTGCTGGGCTCTCACCATTTCCCAACTCGCTGACCAAATCCTGCATAAACTACTCTCTTTTTCATAGAATTTATATTTGAAAAGCATTATATCCAATAAAATTGAATTGTGTCAATGTTTTTATTGTTCACTAAATAATCTATGTATATATGCTGTCCATCGTTGTGTGTAATATTAACAAAGTATACACAAATTGTAATATTTTACTAATAAAAGTGGCGAGATAGTAGGTATATTTGTTACAGTATTAGAACTGTGGTTTATCGAAAATTGCATGGGATACATATGGGCTTCTGAGCAAAAAAATCGAATAAGTACAATTTGAAAGGAGCTCGAAATTATGAATTTTAAAAAGAGCGTTCTGACTCTAACTATTATTGATATTTTGTTCATTGGAATATTTGCATTGTATATAGGGAGTCCGAAATACTTTGGGTATTATCCAATCGGGATTGTAGAAATCGTTTTGTTAATAGCGACTGTGATTTCACTATTCTTCTTCTTAAAAAGTTCTATCAGATACATTAGAACAAAAGGAGCTTTATTGCTAATTGCATATATTATTAGCTTACTAGCGCAGACTTACAGTGTGTTTATTTGGATTGCATTTATGCCTATCTAAACTTCAAAAAAATCAGCAGTCCGTAATTACATAGTTCATAACATCCTCTATATAAGATTCCATAACCATTGCTGTATTTACAACAATACACCGATGAGCTAATGGCTTTTTACTACTTTCAAGTGTCTTATAAAAAGCAGGCTCAGATTGAAATTCAGTAATTTGGCTTGGCATTCTTTCGCGATTTTTTAGCCGTTGATTAACTTCAGTAAAATCCTCAAGATAGCACTCGATGTATTT
>JAZUES010000241.1:0-2763 GCA_045640265.1 Solibacillus sp. | reverse complement strand
CTATTACGTACCCCATCACGCAGTCCATTTAAATTTGCCGCATGTTTGGCAAGAGGTGACTTTCCTTTTACCTTTAAATCATTCGTCAAACGACCATTTGCCATATCCTCCGTATGCTTCATAATGCGGTTTAAATACCCCATACGCCGCATGAAGATGAACAGCGCTGGGATGAAGAATGCAACGAATAACAACGCATAAAATAAAAATACTTCGCCATCACCTGACATCGTAACCACAGCAAAGCCAAATCCGCCAAGGAAAATAACTAAAAGTAAGATAAGCGATTGTCGACCAACCGTACGATTTTCGAACATTTTGACCGTTACATTTACTAATTTTGTTAAGAATGTTCCTGACCAAAGTTTTTCAGGATCTGGCTGTTGCTTAATTATCTCCCAAATCCACATAATTAAAAATACCGTTGCAATAAATATGCCATAACCCAATGCCGCCATTATAAGATTATCAATAAAATCCACGTAATAGATGGTATTGTCAATATAGTAAGCAAAATAATGTAGGGAATTTAGCATTCTCCCTATAAATAGGTATGCCACTAAAGCCATAAATAACGTCCCAATAACACCCACATCAAACGGTAAACGCTCTATCCAACGACGTAACGAGGAGTCCATTAAAAACTGTTTCTTCATTGGTTTTAGTACTGTCATTAATAGTATAAAGCTAATTAAACCTGCTAAAATAATACCGTAATAAATGTATTTCGTGACTGTAAATGCTTGTAAATCATTGCCAAGCTCTGAATTTTCCAATGTTGCTTTTGGAATCGTTACAACTCCTGAAATGGATGCCAAATCTCGCTCAATTTCAACGCTTTCACTGACATCACCGATTGATTCATATTTGCTAAAATCGACCTGATAGGACTCCGGTAAATATTTCCCTATACTTGGGTATACTCTTTTAAATGCGTATGTCTCATTTACATCACCATTACGGAATGTTTCACCCGTTTTTTCATTCACAAATTCATAAGCGAAATAGCTATATTGATTCATTACACTTTTTCTCTCACGTTCAATATTAGCTAACTCTCTTTGAATAGTTCTTTCCTTTATTGCGATAATTTTTGCTTTTACATGTTCTTCATCTTCAAAATTCTTCTTAATATCCGCAATTTTTGCATCACGCTCTTGTTCGATAGCTTCAATTGTTTCAGAATCTTGCGTTTCATCCAAAACTTCAACATATTGATCTTTAATATTTTGGATTTGCTCTCCTAACGAACCGTAGTACGTACGATAATTGTGAATTTCCTCATCCGTAACAGTTAATGCCGCTTCAAAATCTTTCTCGGTCGGTGCATTCAAAACATATTGTGATAATTGGCGAACGAATCGTTCAGCTTCATCATCAAAGTTGTCTGATTCATAATAGGTTTTCTCTAAATAACGTCCACCCTGGGTCAACACTAAAATAATTGCAGTTACTACTACAAACATAAGAAAAAGTTGGAGGTGTAATCTTGATTTCTTCATCTTTCATTCCTCCTCATTAGGAAGACACATGTTGCGTAATACAACGCAATATGATGTCCTTACTTATGTCAGTGCTTAAGTCAACTTTCGCACTGACTAGAAAATAGACGAACTGCTTCATCGTCGGTATGAAGCGTCCTGTAAAGTATTCGTAAAAATATGTTCCGAGTAAATAAAAGCCGATAACCGCGCCAACGCTACCAATGGATGTGAACAGTTTACTTTTCAATTTTATAACCTAGTCCCCATACCACTTTTAAATAGCGTGGATTTTTCGGATCAGCTTCAATTTTTTCTCGGATTTTGCGAATGTGCACCGCGACAATGTTTTCAGCATTATATGCCTGTTCATTCCAGACAAGCTCATAAATCTCACTGATGGAAAACACACGACCTGCATTTTTTAAAAGAAGCTCTGTAATTTTATATTCGATTGGTGTTAGTTTCACTGGCTCCCCATCCACACGTACTTCACGGGCTGACGCATCTAATTCAAGTCCTGCAACGACTTGCTCTGACTCACCATACGTTCCTAAATTCACATACCGACGAAGCTGTGATTTCACACGCGCCATTAACTCAAGTGGATGAAAAGGTTTTGTAATATAATCATCTGCTCCAACTGACAGTCCGTGAACTTTGTCCGATTGCTCGGCTTTTGCACTAAGCATAATGATTGGAATATTCCGATTGGCACGAATTTTGAACGTCGCCGTAATGCCGTCCATGTTTGGCATCATAATATCTAAAATAATTAGATGGACTTCATTTTCTTCAAGTAGCTGGATTGCCTCAAGTCCATCGGCTGCTTTCAACACATGATAGCCTTCGTTTTTTAAATAGATTTCAATTCCGTCACGAATGTCCTCGTCATCATCGGTCACGAGCACCGTTAGCTGATTCATCTGCTCACCTCATTTACTTTTTCTTATATACTTATGATAAATTACATTTCTTAACATCTTGTTAGTAAAATTCTGAAGAAATTCTTAAGATTTATTTTAATACAGGTTAGTAAAGCAACTGTCGATTATTTTTCCTTCTAAAAAAATGGGGATTGGGATAGTCATTCGGCGGGCTCAGCACACATTCACAAAGCCTCTCTTTGCAAGAGTCTCTCGTGAATGTTCTTTGTGCTGTGTGTTAAGGCCCGCCGATATAAGGTGTACCGTTACGAACCTTTTTAAATGCTGTAGGCGCTATGCTATCGCAAGGCGCAGGTTTCTATATTATAGGGTGAACTGTTTTGCAATATCAAAGC
>JAZUES010000240.1:0-10879 GCA_045640265.1 Solibacillus sp. | reverse complement strand
AAATGGTAGAAACTTATAAAAATGTTGTTGTAGCAGTAGATTTTTCTGAAAAGGCTAAAATTGCTTTTGAACGAGGCGTTCGTATTGCCAACTTAACAGGTGCTACTCTTCATCTAGTAAGTGTTATTGATACGCATTCTTTCGGTTCTGTAGAAGCATATGATGTAAAGTATGCAAAAGAACTAAAGGGAAAAGCAGAACAAAATTTAGCACAGTACAAAGAGAAAGCTGAACAAGCAGGTGCAAAAGAAGTACGAACATTAGTAGTAAAAGGTTCTCCTAAAGTTATTTTAACAAGCTTAACCGAATCGGATCTAATTATCGTAGGTGCAACGGGCTTAAATATGGCAGAGCGATTTTTACTTGGCTCTGTTTCTGAAAATGTTGTACGCAATGCAAAGTGTGATGTACTTGTTGTCCGATAAAAAGAAAATGAATTGTTCCAAAAGTGGAAAAACACTATTTTGCAAGTTAGCAAAATGGTGTTTTTCATGTATATAGGAGTTAAATTCCATATCAGTTACGCTTTCTGCGGGCACAGCCTCTGTTCGAAGCAGGAGCTTTGTGACTGGTTCAAGTTTCGTTTCAGATAAAGTTTGCTTCGTTATTTAGTAAATACCTTCAACTAGCATACCGTTAGCAACTCGTTTAAATCCTGCGATATTTGATCCAATGACTAAGTTACCTTCATTGCCATATTTCTTCGCTGCATCAGAGCATTCTTTATAAATTGACTTCATAATGTCATGTAATTTTGCATCAACTTCTTGGAATGTCCAGTAGCTGCGACCAGAGTTTTGTGCCATTTCAAGAGCAGATACTGCAACTCCACCAGCATTTGCTGCTTTGGCTGGCCCGAATAATACACCATTATCGATAAATTCATTGATTGCATCTAAGTTTGAAGGCATATTTGCACCTTCTGCTACCACTTTTACACCATTTGCAATTAATGTACGCGCCTGTTCACCATTAATTTCGTTTTGTGTCGCACATGGAAGGGCAATGTCACATGGAATTGTCCAAATACCTGAGCATCCATCTGTATAAGTAGCGTTTGGACGGTAAGTTACATATTCTTTAATACGTTTGCCCTGTACTTCTTTAATTTCTTTAACAACTTTTAAATCAATACCTTCTGGATCGTAAATATAGCCAGATGAATCTGAACATGCCACCACTTTTGCACCGAAATGCTGTGCTTTTTCAATCGCATATATAGCTACGTTACCTGAACCCGAAACGACAACTGTTTTATCGATAAATGTATCACTTGCTTCACGTAGCATTTCACTTACGAAGTACACTAAACCGTAGCCTGTTGCTTCTGTACGTGCTAATGAACCACCATAACCAGGTTTTTTACCAGTTAATACGCCTGCTTCGTAAGCACCACGAATACGTTTATATTGACCCCAAAGGAAGCCGATTTCTCGAGCACCAACACCAATATCACCTGCAGGAACATCGACATCAGGACCAACATAACGGTATAATTCAGTCATAAACGCTTGGCAGAAACGCATAATCTCAGCATCTGATTTTCCTTTCGGATCAAAATCAGAACCACCCTTACCACCGCCAATAGGTTGACCAGTTAAGGCGTTTTTGAAAATTTGTTCAAAGGCTAAAAATTTCATAATCGATTCATTTACTGTTGGGTGGAAACGAAGACCACCTTTATAAGGTCCGATTACATTGTTGTATTGGACACGGTAACCACGGTTAACCTGTACTTGGTTATTGTCATCTTGCCAAGCAACACGGAACGAAATGATGCGATCAGGTTCAACAATTCGTTCTAAAATATTGTGCTTAATATATTTTGGATTTTGTTCGAATACTGGAACTAATGATAGGAAGATTTCTTCCGTTGCTTGTAAGAATTCAGGTTGGTGTGCGTTTTTTGCTGTAAGCTTAGCGAATACACCATTTACGTATTGTTCTGCGTTGCTAACTAATGCTGTTGTTGTCATTTTGTAACCCCCAAATTTGTTAATGTCTATACATTAGTACGAATTATCAAACAATTCAATCGAAATTTGTGTAACATGAACTTGTGAAAACGATGTTAGGTTTAGAAAACGTTCTTAAATAATTATTTTAGAATAATAAAATTAGGCTGTTTATTGAAAGGGATGATTTATATTTTACAATTATTAATTGATGCAGATGCTTGTCCAGTTGTTGATTTGGCGCTATTTGTTTCATCGCGTTATGAGATTATTCCAATCTTGTTCTGCGATACATCACATCGAGTAGAGAGAGAAAACGTAAAAACTATTATTGTTGACAAAGGACCAGATTCGGTCGATTTTAAGCTAGTTAGTATATTGAATAAAGGAGATCTTGTCATTACAGGTGATTATGGGTTAGCTGCCATGTGTTTGGCAAAAGGAGGAATTGTTATTACTCACAACGGGAAAGAACTGACGTCTGACAACATCGATCAGCTGTTGGCAATTCGTTATGAAAGTGCGAAAATAAGGAGAGCAGGGGGGCGTACAAAGGGACCTAAAAAACGTACGGAAGAAAATAATTTGGCATTTGAAACGCAATTTCGACAAATTTGTGAACGTGCGATTTTAGTCAGAGGAGGAACTGTAAATGAATGAACATAAAATTGATATAAATGCATTAACAGCAAACTTTCCGCTAATTGAAAAGTTACAAAATGAACAATACGTATTTTGGATAAATGATCTATTATCCACTAAAAAGCAAACAATTACACCAGTAACAATGGAAATGGTTCATGAAGCCGAACAAAAACTGCAACGCTTTTCTTCATATATAATGGCTGCATTTCCTTTTACAAAATTTTCAAATGGTATTATAGAATCCGATTTAAAAGAAATACCAGCTATGAAAAAATTAATTGAAGGTCGTCGTGGCTTTGAAATTCCAGGAAAATTAATGCTGAAATGTGATCATGCTTTACCGATTGCAGGTTCCATTAAAGCAAGAGGTGGCATTTATGAAGTGTTGAGCTATGCAGAAAAGCTAGCGATGAATGCAGGATTACTTCAACAAACAGATGATTATTCAAAATTACATAGTAACCAATTCCGTCAATTTTTTAATGGCTTTAAAATTGCGGTTGGTTCAACGGGAAATTTAGGCTTAAGTATTGGCATTATTAGTGCACAATTAGGTTTTCAAGTGACGGTGCATATGTCTGAAGAAGCGAAGCAATGGAAAAAAGCGTTGCTACGTGAAAAAGGTGTAGAAGTCATTGAGTATAAAACGGATTATACACAAGCTGTTGCACAAGGTCGTTTGGCGGCTGAGCAAGATGAGCTTTGTCACTTTGTCGATGATGAAAACTCGTTAGATCTATTTTTAGGCTATGCAGTTGCAGGTTTACGTTTAGAACAACAATTAAAGCAAGCGAAAATTAAAGTAGATGAAAACCATCCATTGTTCGTATATTTACCATGTGGAGTTGGCGGAGGACCTGGTGGGGTTGCCTATAGCTTAAAACAAATTTACGGCGAGCATGTGCACATTTTCTTCGGTGAACCATTTGCTTCACCATGTATGCTTCTGGGCATGATGACGGGTTTACACGACCAGATTAGTGTATCGGATATCGGCTTATCAAATAAAACCGAAGCAGATGGTCTAGCAGTGGGCCGTCCATCGCGATTTGTTGGAAATTTAATGGAATCAGTCCTGAGCGGCTGTTATACTGTGGATGACAGCTTTTTATTTAGAAGTTTAAAAGGGATGTATGAGCAAGAAAATATTTTTATGGAACCATCTGCTCATGCTGGTGTCTACGGTCCGATCGAATTAATGATGCAGGGAAAAGTGTACTTACAGCAAAAAGGACTGCAACAGAAAATGAATGAGGCCACGCATATAATTTGGTCAACAGGTGGCGATTTAGTTCCAGAAGAATTGCGCCAACAATATTTACAGACAGAGATCTAGAGGGGAAGTAAGAGTGTGTTAATTGCCGTTGTCATTGCAGGTTTTTTTATCGCGGGGATGATTGATTTAAAGCTTCGCAAAAAATATAATATCGAAAAAAATATTAAGTTTATGGATCAATATGTCGGTAAATGGCATTTATTATTAGAAGTACTATTGTGCTTACTATTTTTAGCATTTGTTACGATGTATGCATTTGATCAGAAAACGACATCTATTTTATTATTCATCTTTATTATGGTGTTATTCGTCATTAGAGGCTTATTAGAATATTTATTTAGAAAAGCTAAGAAACGTCATGTTATTTCATTTACCTATGTTGGTCTTTGTGCCGTTATTACTATCGCAATTTTCATATTCGTCTCGTAATAACGGGCAGCAACCCGCCCAATTTTGTTTAAGTGACGTAATAGCCCGAATGCTTAAATTAACAACGAGTGAGGAAGGGAAATCCCACTCATTGAAAGTTCACTTTATTAAAAAAGCTGTTCCCATCACTTTTTTGAGGGAACAGCTTTTTGTTTGTGAATTTCTAATCCGCTTGAATTTCCTCTACTGTAGCTTCTACTTCAGAGCGGGACATTTTTACGCGTCCGTCTTTCAGTGCTTGAAGTGTTTTATGTGCTAAAGCGAGTGGCAGGCGACAGAATAGTTTGATTGAACGCTTATTAATATCTTTCATATATAAATCGGCTTTTGCTAAGTTTTCTTCTGCATAAGCAAATAGCTCATCGCGAGTCCAACCATCTGGTACGAAGCTAACCCCACGCTCGTCCATATCTTCTTGTTCATTACGTAAAATGTTGACAGCCTGTAAGCCACGACCATAGCCGATTGCAAGATCACGGTCTGTCTTAATACCAGCACTCCATTCCCAAAGTTCAGATAACATAACACCCACAAGACCTGCGACGTAATATGTATAGTCATCTAAATCTTCTCGCGTATGCACTTGCCAGTTAGCTAATGCCCATTTGCCCATTCCACCTGCCATTTCACTCGTTGCACGCATAACAATTCCACGTGCATCAGCTGGACAAACTTCAATCCAATCTGCTAAACGTAATGTTACTTCAGGCATTTTATCGTGTATCGGTGCTAAAGCTTCCATATAAGCAACACGATCAAATTCAATTGCAAGAAGTAGCTGTTCTACTTTTAATAGTACTTCATGTTTCACTGCATTTTCGACTTCTTCATGATCTTCAATTTCATCAATCGCACGCATTGCTAAATAAGCTGCGGCAACAGTCATTTTTAATTCTTTATCTAAAAATGTAATTGGAATATAAAATGTACGACTTGTTTCTTTTAAAACACGCATCGTATCTTTTTGTAAGGATTTATTTGTCATAAGGAAGTGTTCCTCCATTCATTATTGCTTCCTCTCTAATGTTATCGCAAAATGACTAAAAGTGAAAATAAAAGTTCTAATAATTCTTTGATCTAGCTATGACGATGCCTAAAATTTAATGGATTTTTTTTCATGCTTCTTTTTTACGAATATTCCCGTGTCTTCTGAGACTTTTTCATATACAATAAAGAGAGATTTATTTTTATGGGAATATTTGCATCTTTAAAAAGTTGTAAAATAGACATTTAGTCGGTAATGAAAATAGTAGGTGAAAATTTTGGGACGAAGAAAAACATATATTAGTGTCGATGTGGAAGCGGCATTGATTCGCGGGAAACAGTATATTATTGAAATTGGAGCAGTGAAATGGTTGCCTGATGGTACGACAGAAACCTTCACTCAATTAATTCAACCTTATAAATTTAAAAAGTTGAATGCGCATATTCAACAGTTAACAGGCATTACGACTGAGCAATTAATCGATGCGCCGTCATTTAAAGAAGCTTTTTATAAATTTAAGCGCTGGTGTAAGCAAGATTATATATTTTTAACATTTGGCGAATTTGACCGAAAAGTGCTAGAGGAAGAACTAACACGTAATTATATTAATAAAGATTGTTTATATCCAATTGTAGACTTTCAACAAAAATACATGATTGCTAATGTGATAAAAGAGCAACCAAGCTTAGGCGGATTAATGCAACACCTTGGTTTAGAAGTTGAGACACAGCATCGTGCCTTAGCAGATGCATTTAGCTTACTACGTATATTCCAAGAGATAGATGGAGAGAAGTTAATCGAACAGCAGCAAACGAACGAATTTATATTATTATTAACGAATTTTAAAATGTTAGATTCTACGTATGAGCTTATTATTTCTACTACAACTTGTAAGATACTAAACAATCAAATAGTTATAGAAGAAATGAAAACTTTCCGTGATGAATTACCATTTACCATTCAAAGTGAAGAAAGAATGACCGATGGGGAATTAAGAATGGTGGAACAAATTAAAATTAAACCGAATGAAATAGCGAGAGAATTTTTACAACAAGTCGCACTTCAAGCACCAGGGAAGATTTTAGTATCTCGCTCCGCATTACGATCCATGTCAAAAATTTTGAAATTACATCATGTGACATTACCAAAAACAGAAGTAATGACATTAACAAATTTATTGAAAAAGGAAGAATTAATCGCAAAATTCAATTTAGCTGATGAGTCAACACATGCGTATGAAGCGAAAATTTTACGTTTAGTACGAAAATTTGAATCGGCATTTGTTGAAGAGTTTCATAAACGCGCATTATTACAGGAAGAAACTGTTCAAGTTTAATAGAGAATTAATTTTTACTTTATTGCATAATGTCATTACGTTAAGATAGATTAGTAGTTGATCAGTGGTAAAGGTTAAAGGAGAAAATGTATGTCAACATGGATTGGAATTGATACAGGGGGAACGTTGACAAAGCTTGCTTATATAAATGAGCAGCAAGAGCTTACGCTAACGGTTTTTCCATCTACAGAAATGCAGTTGGTAAAAGAGTGGTTAGAAAAACATCCTCAAGTAGAAGGAATCGGCTTAACAGGTGGACGAACAGAACAATTACGTGATGTTTTAAAAACGATGAGGTCGATTGAATATATCGTAGAATTTGAAGCAACATTAAAAGGCGTGCGCTATTTATTAGAAAAAGAAGGGCATGCATTCGATCAAAGTATTATTACAAATATTGGAACAGGTACTTCAATTCATTATATGGATGGCAATACACATGAGCGTGTTGGTGGTACGGGTGTAGGTGGAGGAACATTAATCGGTCTGTCTACCATCATGACAGGTATTTCGAACTTTGATACGATTAAAGAAAATGCTTCTAAAGGCAATCGTGAAGGTATCGATCTGTTAGTAAAAGATATTTATCAAGGGATGGATACACCGATAGACGGTAATTTGACTGCGAGTAATTTTGGTAAAGTTGGGATTACAGATAAACATGAATTCGCGCAACATGACGTGCTTGCAACAACACAAGGCTTAGTAGGTGAAGTAATCACGACATTAAGTATTCAATTAGCAAAGCAGCATAATGCCGATTACATTGTCTATATCGGCTCAACATTAATAGATAACGAGCAATTAAAAAAAGTCATTGAAAAATACACGATTTTGAAAAAGCATAAACCCGTATTCTTAAAAGACTGCGGATACTCGGGCGCTATCGGAGCGTTATTGAATGTTATGGAGCAAAATCATAAATAATGAAAAGCATTTAAGCTGGACACACAGTTTAAGTGCTTTTTTATTGCGTAGTAATAAAATTTCTTTACAACAATGGGTGACAGGCGTAATATTAGAAAAGAATATTTAACTAGGTAAATAAAATTAGGGGCGAATGTTATGAATCCGTTGTTTCACATGTTATTTCAACAAAATCGCTATTTAGTTAACCAACTAAATGAAGTATTAAAGGAACATGGACTATTTAATTCACAATGGACCATTCTTTTTTTATTGCACGAGAATGGCCCGATGTCATTAACGTCGATATGGAAATATTTAAATGTAGAGGCACCGACGATTACAAGAACGGTTTCTCGATTAGAGGCATTAGGGTGGGTTGAACGTCAGCAAGGGAATGATAAGCGTGAAAAAATTATTACGCTAACTCCATATGCAAACGGAAAATTTCCAACAGTTGAAGCATCTGTCTTAGCATTTGAGCAGCAAATGATTCAGAACTTGAATAACGAAGAACAACAGCTCCTAATTCATTTATTGAATAAAATGAAGGAGTGATTTGATGGAGCAAGAAAATAGAATTTTTACAAAGCGTTTTATAAGTTTATTTTTCACAAATATGGCGGTGTTCTTTGTGTTTTATGGCTTAGTGACAACATTACCGCTCTATGCGATGGGTGAACTTGGACGTTCGGATGATGAATCAGGTTTACTTGTAACGATGTTTTTACTTTCAGCTATTTTTATGCGACCATTCAGTGGAAAATTACTAGATTTATATGGTAAAAAGCGATTATTAGTTATTAGTTTAGTCTTTTATTTACTATGTACGATTTTATATTTATTCTTTAAACCTTTTGCTATATTATTGGCATTACGCTTTTTCCAAGGGATATGGTTTAGTATTGCCACAACAGCAGCAGGTTCTTTAGCTGCTGATATCGTACCTGCCAATCGTAAAGGGACAGGACTCGGCTACTTTACAATGTCGACAAATTTAGCAGTTGTTATTGGGCCGTTTATCGGTTTACTTGTAATTCAATATGCAAGCTTTAATGTATTATTTATCGTACTCTCAGCTGTTGTATTAATTGGAGGGCTATTCGCTTTATCTGTCAAAACAGATGATTTACCACAGCCAGAAACGATGAATCGTAACTTTAAATTTTCTTTTAACGATTTATTCGAGCGAAAAGCCATACCGATTGCCTTGTTAGCTTGCTTAATCGCATTCTCCTATTCAAGTGTGCTTTCATTCTTATCGTTATATGCGGAACAAAAGGATTTGTTAAGTGTAGCGAGTTATTTTTATGCCGTATTTGCAGTGGCAATGATTAGTATTCGTCCATTGACAGGGAAAATCTACGATACGATTGGACCTAAATTTATAATTATTCCATCGTTTTTCTTGTTTGCAATTGGCTTAATCATGTTGGCAAGTGCAAACGGAATGTGGTTATTTTTAGCCTCAGCTATTTTCATTGGCGCGGGTTACGGAACACTTACAACAAGTTTCCAATCATTATGTATTCAAGCAGTATCGCCAAAACGAAGTGGTTATGCAACTGCGACTTATTTTACGTTATTTGATATAGGTATAGCATTAGGATCATATATTCTAGGGATTATCGCAGTAAAATTGAGCTATGAATCCGTTTATATGATTTCAGCGCTTATATTAGCGGTTGTATTTATACTTTATACGGTATTCTTTGCAAGAAAACGACCAAAACAAGCATAAAGAAACGATTCATTTACCAAGATTTTTAGGTAGATGAATCGTTTTCATTATTCAGCATGGTTATTTTTTAAAATGGCAGCACGTGCGAGGGCATCTGCTGCTTTATTTTCTTTATCAGGGATCCATTTTATAAAGAATAACTCGAATTCCTCTATTAAGGTTTGCGCATGCTGTAAATATGGTTTGAATTCTTCGTTTTTCACGTAGTTTTTTTCGATCGAGCTAACGACTATTTTGGAATCTGAGCGAACGGAGATGAAAGTTGAACCAGTTTTTTTGGCTTCTTCAAGGCCACGAACAAGTGCTATGAATTCAGCTTGATGGTTATTTGTAATACCAATTGGTTCGCTTATTTTTAGCTGAACGCCTTCTCCTTTTAAAAACAGTCCAATGCCACTAGGACCGGGATTACCTGCACTTGCACCGTCAATGTAAACTTCTAACATGTATTTGCTCCTTTACAAGGTCATATTATTAGTATAACAAACAAGACAATGGTTGGAGAAATTAAAAAAATGGAGTACAATAAAAAAACGCATGAAAGGGGGCACAGATGATGAATAAAGTTGATGTTATGAAAGATATTGATGAATTAACGGATACGTACTGTACCGATTGCCTTGTCATTCGTGACCTTCGAAAAAAAAGAGGGAAGCAAGGGGCACATCGCTTTTGTATTGAACAGTGCACTGTAGGCGAACAACTTCAGTTTTTAGGTCAAGAAATGATGAAAGTTTACGAAAAATTATAATGTAATACCCTATATATTACTCTTGACTAATAATGCTTTTTTGATATACTTGTTAAGTATTTCTTTTTGTCTTTCAACGGTTTATCCGTTGAAGGTTTCTTCTTTCTAAATCCCTTTTATCCTAAGGTAAAAAGGCTCCTTGAAAACATACTGCCATATTGTTTTCAAAGAGCCTTTTGTTATATTAAAAAAGCTGTTGTCTGCTAGATGTTTCTAACAGGCAACAGCTTTTTTGTTTAGTTTTTCTCTTGATAGAAAGCAGTTAATTCTTGATGATATTTGTTTAATGATGAAGATGATACGCCGAAGCTATCCGCAATATCTTTCACCGTAAATTTTTGACCTAATAAATCATGATCTTGACCAAAGCGTACTGCACCAGCAGCAATTGCGCCAGCTTTACGTGCAGACGGTTGTTTTTCAATTAAATAATCTTCAACAATCGCTATGAAGCTTTCATTGTCGATTGCTTTTGTCTGCATGAACGCTTTTAATTGTTCAACAACTTCTTGTTCGAAAGGTGTAAATTCTTCACCCTTATAACCATTTTCCACTAAACCTTCCCATAATAACAGGTGGTTTTCTTTTGTGAATTTTTCTAAAGATAAGCCACTTGCTTTATAAGCAGTAGTAAATTCTTCAAATGAAATTGCATGTTCTTTGTGGAAGAAAATTAGTGTAGATACCGCTAACACATGATTTGCTTTTTGAGAGCCATCTGGTAAAAGGAATGCAAATACGCGCATACCTAATGGAATCGGTTTTGGACTTTCACGTTGAATGTTATAAGCTTGTCCATCTAATGCTGAAATCGCAGTGAAATATTCGTTTTCAACTGATTCAACAGTACCGATA
>JAZUES010000239.1:0-22567 GCA_045640265.1 Solibacillus sp. | reverse complement strand
CACCATTGAAGATGTCTGAAATTTTTCCGATTGCAATGACATCTAAACCAGCATCTTTCATTTCAGCCATTGTTGTACGGCCAAATGGAGTTAATGCATAGTCATGACGATTTGAAGTACGTTTAAAGTTCCCTGGTTCGCCAACGAATGGGCGTGCAATAACACGACCAACTAAAAATTCTGGGTCTAATGTTAATTCGCGAGCGATTTCACAAATTTTATATAATTCTTCTAATGGAATAACTTCTTCATGCGCAGCAATTTGTAGCACTGGATCTGCCGAAGTATAAACGATAATAGCACCCGTCTCCATATGTTCTTTGCCGTAATCCTCAATAACTTCTGTTCCACTGTATGGTAAATTACATAATACTTTACGGCCCGTTGCTTCTTCTAATTTAGAAATTAGTTCTTGTGGGAAGCCTTCTGGATAAACTTTAAATGGTTTATCAATGTTCAAACCCATAATTTCCCAGTGACCTGTCATTGTATCTTTCCCTACAGATGCTTCTTGCATCATACCGTAAAATGGTTTCGGTTGTTCAGCTACTTCGATTCCTTGTAGTTTACGAATATTAGATAAGCCTAAGCCTTCCATAGTTGGCATTGTTAAGCCATTCATTTTTTCAGCAATATGACCTAATGTATGAGAACCTTCATCACCAAATTTGGCTGCATCAGGTGCTTCTCCAATTCCAACAGAATCCATTACAATCACATGAATTTTTTTAAACGGTTGCATTTTGTTCCACTCCTTTTTCTTCGTTTCTATTTTACATAAAAAATACCAACAAATAAAGGTCAGACATCTGATTTCAATATTTTATTTTTAATATTAAGCACGTGGATGAAACTGTGTATACACTTCTGATAAACGGGATTTACTCACATGCGTATGAATTTGAGTTGTTGAAATGTCCGCATGCCCTAACAATTCCTGTACAGCACGTAAATCCGCGCCATTTTCAATCAAATGGGTCGCAAAGGAATGGCGTAAAACGTGCGGCGTAATTTCTTTCTGAATCCCTGCAGACTGTGCATGTTCTTTAATTATTTTCCAGCAGCCCTGTCGAGTGAATCGTTTTCCTCTTTGAGTAATAAAAAAGGCATCATTCTTTGGCGCATTCCCTAGCAATTGAGGCCGTGCTTCTGCCAAATAGTTTTGACACGCATGTAGTGCACCTCGTCCAAGTGGAATGATACGTTCTTTTCCACCTTTACCAAAAACACGAACAAATCCCATCGTAATGTGAATATCCTCTAAATTTAATGAAATCAATTCACTAATCCGCATTCCTGAACCATACATCACCTCTAAAATGGCAATATCACGAACTCCTTGGGGCTTTTCTATAGACGGTGCAGAAATAAGGGCATCTATATCTTCAACAGACAAAACTTTTGGTAATGTTTGTTCCTTTTTGGGCATTTCAATATGAACAGTTGGGTCTTGCTCCGTTACCTTTTCGCGCAGTAAAAATTGATGAAATGAACGAATCGAAGAAATTTGACGCGATATCGTTTTTGATGATTTGCCAACTGCGCGTAAACTTTCTAAAAACAACAAAATATTTTCTCGTGCTACTTCATTGAATGTCGCAATTTTTTGCTCATTTTTTAAATGGCGTGCATAAGCAACTAAATCTCTTTTATAAGAAAGCAACGTATTCTCCGAAAGCTGGCGTTCTACTTTTATAAAATGAAGGTAATCTTCAATCGGATCTTTTAAAGACTGCATAACATTCGCTCCTCTTACTATCGTTAACAACATTTTACCATTCCTTTTTAATGGACGTTACTATTTAAACTAATCTTGCAACCATTTATTCTTCTAAGATATTAATTTTTGTAATTTTATTAGTGCAATTAATTTACAAAGTAAAGGTTATACGTTATGCTTCAAACTATAACGTGACAGTTTTGGGGGCGATAATTTGGGATCGACAAATTAAAAATTGGTGAGCTCGCAAATGCAACGAGTGTAACAAAACGAACTATTGATTACTATACAAACCTTGGACTTCTTACAGTTGAACGTTCCACATCGAACTATCGCTATTATGACAAAGCAATGATTAAGCGAATTCATTGGATTGAGGAACAAAAAGCGCAAGGTAAATGTTTAGAAGAAATTCAAACTATGCTAACACCAACTGAAGAATACCATGAAGAAATCGATGTTCAACTCATTCGCTTACAAATGCGCAAGCTCGAACATAATGTCAATGTATTAATGGAACATTTAGATGAAGATGAAAAACAAAAATTACGTAAAAAAGTGTCTCTAGAAAGTGTGGCACTAATGCAATCGCTATTACTTATTTTAAATCACTAGGAGGTGAACGTTCTACTTCGTGAGTAGAACGCATGATTGACCACAATAATTAACTTAACCATTTTCGTGGTGTTACTTATCTTTACAGCATTCTTCGTAGCAACTGAATTTGCTATCGTCAAGGTACGTCAATCTCGTATCGATCAACTTGTATCTGAAGGTAAGTCAGGTGCACTTGCAGCTAAAAACGTAACAACGCATTTAGATGAATATTTATCTGCCTGTCAATTAGGGATTACCGTAACAGCATTAGGTATTGGTATGGTTGGAGAATCCACTTTTGAATTTATCCTTCATCCGCTCTTTGAAACAATTGGTATTCCAACAGATAATATTCACTGGTTTACGATTGGCGGCGCGTTCTTCTTAGCGACATTTTTCCATGTTGTCGTTGGAGAACTTGCACCAAAAACGATTGCCATCCAAAAAGCAGAAGCCATTTCATTAGCCTTTGCAAAACCAATTCAATTTTTCTATAAAGTGATGTTTCCTCTCATTTGGCTATTAAACGGTTCTGCCCGATTATTATTAAAAATTTTCGGTATGCAGCCTGCAAGTGAGCATGAATTATCACATACAGAAGAAGAATTACGTTTACTTCTTTCAGAAAGTTATAGATCAGGCGAGATTAATATGAACGAGTTAAAATATGTAAACAACGTATTTGAATTTGACGATAAGATTGCACGAGAAATTATGGTTCCACGGACGGATATTGTAGGTTTCGATGCATCAGCGTCGTTTGAAGAAGTGTTAACACTAATTTCTGAAGTGCGCTACACTCGTTACCCTGTATACGATGGTGACCGCGATAATATTTTAGGTTTTTTAAATATTAAAGACTTCTTAACATTAGGCATGAACGATCGAATCAATCCTGAAACTTTTAAATTAGAGGATTTCATTAATCCTGTCATTCTTACAATTGAAACGACGCCGATTCAAAATTTACTTCAAATTATGCAGAAGAAGCGTATTCATATCGCCATTCTTTTAGATGAATATGGTGGAACAAGCGGTATGGTAACGGTTGAGGACATTTTAGAGGAACTTGTCGGAGAAATCCGTGATGAATTCGATGATGATGAAATTTCAGAAATTCGTAAAATTGGTGAAGATCATTATTTAATTTACTCAAAAGCTTTATTAGAGGATGTCGCGAAACTATTATACTTAGATTTGGAAAATCCAAATGTTGATACAATCGGTGGCTGGTATTATACGAATATGCCAGATTTAAATATTGGAGATTCCTTTATATACGAAGGTTATGAATTTAAACTTCATGAAATCGATGGGCATCAAATTCAGTATTTAGACATTAAAAAGCTCTCACAACCCTCTCCAGAAGCAGTAGAAAATTAATACTTATTATTTTATTTAATGCGCCGTTTCAAACTAAATGAAAACGGCGCATTTCTTTCATTATTTTATTCATTAGGTAAAAAATAAATTATGAGTCTATTAAACACAAAAAGGAGCAGCCCCTCAGCTGCCCCTTTTTTCGGATACATTTAGTTTTTATAGGAATCCTCATTTAAAAAACAATTCAATTAAAACGTTTACCGTCTAAAAATTGAGTTTTGTTAGCTTATTCGTTGTTATCTTCAGAGTCTTCTTGATTTAATCCATCATGACAACGCCAACAAATGCCATGGAAAGTTAATCGATGGTCTTTAATTATAAAGTTCCAACGTTTTTCCACAATTGCTTCTACATCTTCTAATAAGTCTTCTTGGATTTCATCTACTGCGCCACATTCGATACAAACTAAATGATGGTGAAAATGCTTAGCACCTTCTTGACGTAAATCATAACGAGATACGCCGTCACCAAAGTTAATTTTATCAACGACTTTCAGCTCTGTTAGAAGCTCTAATGTACGATATACTGTCGCAAGTCCAATCTCTGGTGCCTTTTCCTTTACTAATAAGTAAACATCTTCTGCACTCAAATGATCCTCTTCATGTTCAAGTAATACCGCTACTGTTGCTTCACGCTGTGGCGTCAGCTTATAGCTCGCACTATGCAGTTGCTTTTTAATTCGATCAATACGGCTCTCCATATGTGACGCCCTCCTAAACTCATTCTATTATACCAAATGAGTAAATCTCATTACAAGACAATGATTTATTTAAATAGGTAAGATATTGCAAAATTTTCTAAACTAAATAAGAAAATCAATAATATCATTACAAACAATATTCTTTTTTTCGGTGATGAATCTCTCATCGCTCGCCCAACACGTTTTTTAGAGCTTGCGTAGAGTACTAATAGTAAAATACAGTAACTAAGCTGAAAAGGGAACCACCAAAAAGCATAAAGTTTCACGGATTGATGGTGGACAAGTAAAAATACCGAGCTAAAACCGAAAAATGTTACTTTAATTGCAACAAAAATCGGCGCAACAATTGCTAAAAATTTATGCGTCGAGAAAAATAATACAACAAATAGCGCACCAATGAAAGGAACTACACTCCATAATAAGGATGGCTTGTCCATCGTTAACAGTCTACGGTCCCCAATTTCTAAAATTTGCATCACTTGTTCAATTTGAAATAATTGATAACAAGCTACACCACAAATAAAACATATAACAATCATCGAAGTATATTGAATTACTATCATTTTTCTCATTTTGGACTCCCCCTTGTCCATACAACTTATGCCGAGGATTTGTCCTTATGCGTTAAATTTTATTGATTCATTTTCATCCACAATACAGCAAATGCAGTTTTTGCATCATAAATACGTTCATCGGCCATCATTGCTTCTGCCTCTTCAACTGAAACTTCTATTAGTTCAATAAATTCATCCTCATCCATCGCAACAGGAACTTCAAGTTTCTTTAAATTACGTGCAACAAACACATGAATCACTTCATCTGCAAAGCCAGGAGAAGTAGCAAATGCTTGAACCCGTTCAAGAGAATCCGTTGTATAACCCGTTTCTTCTTCTAGTTCTCGTCGAGCTGTATCAATAGGTTCTTCTCCCTTTTCCAACTTACCCGCTGGAATTTCGATAATTGAACGCTCTAATGCCTTTCGATATTGTTCAACGACTAAAAATTTTCCGTTATCCGTAATCGCGATAATTGCTACCGCACCAGGGTGATTAATAATTTCACGCTTGCTTGTTTCGCCATTTGGCAATAGCACATCATCAATCTTTAAAGAGATCACTTTGCCATCAAATATTTTTTCTGAATGGACCGTTTTTTCTTCAAATTTCTTCATTTTGAACCTCCACTTGTCCTTTTTGCTATTTTCATTGTACCATTATTAAGTACTTTTCTACATATCGAACGATGGGGGAACAGATAATGCAAAAACGAACTTTAGGACAAAGCACATTACAAATTTCAGAAATTAGCTTAGGTTGTATGTCACTTACTCCAATCGAAGCCGAGGCAAAACAAGTCATCGCTGCCGCAATCGATGCAGGAATCAATTATTTTGATACTGCAGACTTATATGATCGTGGTGTCAATGAACAGGTAGTAGGCGCCGCGTTAAAGGAGCATCGGCACAACATCATTCTAGCTTCAAAAGTCGGCAATCGTTGGCAAGAAGGAAAAGATGGTTGGAGTTGGGATACTTCAAAGGCGTATATTGAGCAAGCAGTTCGTGATAGTTTACGTCGCTTACAAACCGATTATTTAGATGTCTACCAATTACATGGAGGTACAACTGATGATAATTGGGAGGAAATCATCGATACTTTTGAAGGCTTGAAAAAAGAAGGATTGATTCGTGAATACGGTATTTCTTCTATTCGACCAAATGTATTCGTTCCATTTCTAAACAATAGCCATGCGGTAAGTAATATGATGCAATTTAATATTTTCGATGAACGTGCCAGTGAATTTTTCGAACAAATTAATTCAAGTGGGGCATCTGTTGTTACAAGAGGATCGCTCGCGAAAGGTTTACTATCTAATGAATGGCGTAAGCGTTTGAAAGGCTTTATGAGCTATGAGGAATCAGAAGCAAAAGAAATTTTACTTAAACTTGAACAGCAATTTGGCGACGTACATGCAGCAGCACTAGCATTCAACTTACAATATGACGCAGTCGCTTCAACTGTTATTGGTGCAAGAACTGTTGAACAATTACAGCAGACATTACTAGCTTATAAAAAAGTACAATCATTTGATGACGTTTCGATTATTTCAAATTGGACGAAGCAAGATCGTTATACAGATCATCGATGAAAAAAACATTTTTTATCGTTTTATGCGGAATAGTCATCGTAGCATTTGCTTCAAATATGAGCTATGAGCAACAAACAATCATTCCTACATTAAAAAATATTTTACAAGATAAACCACTCGAAAACTGGTTAAGCCAATTTGAAATCCATTATTGGGGAACGATTATTTCCGTTGAATCAAGGGGTTATTTTTATTTTATTGAGTTTTTAATACGTAAGGCGACGCATTTTTTCGGTTACGGTCTATTAGCGGTAATTTTTTATTGGTTATATCGAAAATTGTCATGGAGAGTGCCTGTACTACTAGCTGTTTTCACAATTGTCATCATTGCTAGCTTAGATGAATATCGTCAAAGCATGATTCCAGGACGAACGGGTATTGTTGATGATGTCATTATTGATGCGTGTGGTGCTGTAACGTTACTTCTCATTGTAAAGTTCATTCAATTAATTCACTATTTCTTCAAGAAAAAAGGCTGAGCTATTATGCGCTCAGCCTTTTTCTGAATTAAAACTTCGAACCTTTATCGCCGTATTGGTTTAACAGCTCTTCAAAGCTCATATTTTTTTCGCGTTGTTTTTTATCAAATGCTGCTTTTGCAATACGCTCTTCTTCTTTTGCCGTTTCTTCTGCAACCATTTCTTTCTTAGCTGCTTTTAATTTTGCTAATACATCGCCACCTAATTGATCTGCAAGTGTGGCTCCCTTTTCTTTCGGTAGATCAAATTCATTTGTGTTACGTTGTTGCTGTTTTTTTCTTGCCATTTTTTGTTCACCTTCTATTAATATTAGCGTTGAACGATTGTTGCGACTCCTTGTCCGCCTCCGATGCAAAGCGTAGCCAGACCATATTGTGCATCCTGCTTTTGCATTTCATGGAGAAGTGACACTAAAATTCGCGTACCACTAGCACCAATTGGGTGACCTAGTGCAATTGCTCCGCCATTTACATTTAGTTTATCATGATTAAAGGCTAATTCGCGATCAACTGCTATTGCTTGAGCAGCAAAAGCTTCATTTGCCTCGACTAAATCCATTTGCTCTAATGTTAAATTTGCTTTCGATAATGCTTTTTTCACTGCTTGTACTGGGCCAATTCCCATAACCGCTGGATCGACACCAGCACTAGCATTGGCAACAATTGTAGCCATAGGTGTTAACCCTAATTCCAATGCACGCTGTTTCGACATGACAACAACTGCTGCTGCCCCGTCATTAATACCCGATGCATTACCTGCTGTTACTGATCCTTCTTTTTTAAATGCTGGACGTAACCCGGCTAATTTTTCAGCAGTTGATCCCTTTTTAACATACTCATCTTGTGCGAAAACAATTGGCTCCCCTTTACGTTGCGGAATTTCAACTGGCACGATTTCATCAACAAATTTTCCTGCTTCAATTGCCGCACTAGCACGTGCTTGTGAACGTGCTGAAAAAGCGTCTTGTTCTTCGCGTTTAATATCATATTGGTCACATAAATTTTCTGCTGTAATCCCCATATGATAATCATTAAATGCACACCATAAGCCATCTTTAATCATCGTATCTACTACTTTTTGATCGCCCATGCGGAAGCCTTCACGCGCATTTTGTAAAACGTATGGTGCTTGACTCATATTTTCAAAGCCACCTGCAACGACAATATCAGCATCCCCTGCTACAATTGCTTGCATCGCTAAATGAACGGCCTTTAGACCCGAACCACATACTTTATTAATGGTCATCGCAGGCACTGCATGTGGTATTCCTGCTTGAATACTCGCTTGTCTTGCTGGATTTTGTCCTGAGCCGGCAGCTAATACATTCCCCATAATGACTTCATCGACTAATGTCGCGTCTAAGTCAATTCGTTGCAACGCTTCTTTTATAACAATACTCCCTAAAGTTGTTGCTGGAATATCCTTTAATGATCCTTGAAATGAACCAATCGCAGTACGTACAGCACTTACGATTACGACTTCTTGTGTCATAATTTACCCCCTATTTCTACCATTCACCTTTGTGTTTAGAATAAACTTGCATTATTCTAGTAGTCATTTTATCAAACATTTTGTCCTTTTTATAGATATATTTGACAGCCGAATCAATTAGTTGATTTATTTTTCTGAAAAAGAAATATAATAGTAAAAAACAGCAGTGAGGTGCAGTTATGAAGAAAAAGTACGTACTCGCTTCAGGACTTGCTACAACAGCAATCGCTACAGCGGTTACTGGCTATCTTGTAACAAATAAAATTATGTATATTAAAAAGAAGGATGATTCCTTCATTTACGAGCGTGAACAACAAGCAAAACGTTTTGATGAAGTTTGGTATGAAAGCTGTCCAAAAGAATTACTTACGATTACTTCACCCAATGGTTATTCGATTAAAGGGGTCTTTTTAAAGCCGTTAGATACGACTAATACCGTCATCATCTGTCATGGTGTAACAGAAAATAAAATAAATTCGATGAAATATGCACGCATGTTCGAGCATCTTGGCTTTAATGCAATCGTCTATGATCATCGTAGACATGGGGAATCAGAAGGAAAGACAACAAGTTACGGGCATTATGAAAAATTGGATTTACAAGCAATGGTGCAGTCAGTACGTGAAAAAATTGGTGAAGATGCACTACTTGGCATTCACGGGGAGTCAATGGGAGCCGTAACAACTATTCTGTATGCAGGCACATTAGAAAATCAGGCAAACTTTTATGTTTCTGACTGTGCGTTTTCAAATTTCCCTGAACTACTACAAAAAATCTCCAAAGATTCTTTACCCGTCTCTCCAAAATATTCAATTCCCTTTGCGAACCTATTTTTAAAACTGCGAGATGGCTATTCTTTATCTGATGTAGATCCTTTGAAAGCTGTGACAAATATTGAACAACCCGTACTATTTGTTCACAGTGAACCAGATGATTTTATTCCAGCAGACATGTCGAGAAAGTTATATGAAGCAAAACTTGGAGACAAAATGTTAAAGATTTTTGATAAAGGTGCACATGCAAAATCTTTCAATGAATCCCCACTTGAATATGAACAAACGGTAGCTAAATTTTTGCATGACTATGTGCCGCAATATCGCAACGAACGTATCTCTGAAATAACTGAATAACTGTGTAAAAAGGATGAGCATCCCTATTTGGACGCTCATCCTTTTCGTTACTCTTCGTTAAAAACGATATGCCACTCCGCACGTTTCTCTAAAAATTCCTTTGCTAATGCTTGAGCACCTTCTAAACTATGACTCGCTGCCCAACCACATTGCACTTCATTGCACGCTGGTACAGCTGTTGCTTCTAAAACGTCTTGTACTGTTTTTTGTAAAATCTCTAAAATCCCTTCATAATCATCATAATTGATAAAGGATACGTAAAAACCCGTTTGACAACCCATTGGCGAAAGATCCACTACTGCATCTGAATGATTACGAATACGATCAGCCATTAAATGCTCTAGTGAATGTAGCGCTGGCATTTCCATATGTTCTTTGTTTGGCTGTTTAAAACGGATATCATATTTCGTTACAATATCCCCTTTTATACCAGCCTTCGTTCCTGCTAACCGTACATAAGGTGCCACTACTTTCGTATGATCTAAATCAAAGCTTTCGACATTTGTTTTTTCTACTGTCATTTTCGTCCCTCCAACTTTTTATTCATTTAAGAGTAGACTACTAGGTTTTTTAAATCAATAGAATATTCAGATTTAAAAGAAAATAATTCCGCAATCCGATAATTAACGACCCAATAAAGCGAGTTTGACATTAGAAAAACAGATTTCCTTGAGACTTCTTCTTTCTTATTCACAAACAAAAAACTACCTTCAAAACAATGAATGAAGGTAGCTTACATATATTTATTTATTTATCTTGGAACTTGTTCATTTGAGACATCATTTGACGAACTTGTTTTTCAGATGGTTTGCGTCCCATTTGTGCCATCATTACGCGAATCATTTGTTCGTTAATTGGTGGATTTTCTTTTAAATACTTCATCATATATTGACGAGCTGCGTAGAAACCAATTGCCACGCCCCCGATAAGAGCTACGATTACGATAAGAATCCAAATCCATGTTTGCATACTGTCCAACCTCCTCCACTACTATGTACCGAGATAAACTCTCCATGAAGGATTATACACTAAAAAGATGGGTGTTTCTATTAGAAAAACACAACTTACCAAAAATAGGGCGAGTTGATGTCTTTTCTTATTAGATTTCCTCCAAAATATTTGCTTTTAAGACACTAAAATAGTTGAAATCATTTAGTCTTAGACGATCTCAGCCTCTAGACCTAGATGAAGATACAGTTACAGGTCGTTATTTTAAATTCGAATCCACTATAACATAAAGATATCAAATACGAGGAGGAATAATCGCAATGAAGAAGTTTTTCTTATATTCTGCCGGTTTCGTCGCAGCGATGATTGCATTAGGTTTATTGTTACCAGTCGTTGGATTATTAGTGTCAGGCTTACTAGTAGCAGCTGGTTTACATTATTACACAGAGAGCACATCCACTTTTGGAAAAGTTATGAGTATCGTCGTAGCACTTGCAGGTTTAGTAAGTGCATTATCAAATGTTCCTGGTTTTATCGGATTAGTGGCTGTTGGAATTCTATACTACCTGTTCAAAACACGTAAAAATGAAAAACTTGAAATTTTTTCAGCAAAAGAAGAAGTAGAAGAAGATCCCTTCACAAACTTTGAACGTGAATGGGCAAAATTAACTAAATAAGGAGCGGTTTAAAATGAAAAACTTACTAACGAAATTTAAATATTCAATTCAAGCGGATTTACATGATTTGTTTGAAAAAAAGGTTGAAAAAAACCCAATTTCCATGTTAAATCAATACATCCGTGAAGCGGAAAAGCAAACGGAAGCAACAGGAAAACTACTTGCTCGACAAGCACAACTAAAAAATGAATTAGAGCAACAATTAGCACAAACAATGGATATGCTCAAAAAACGTGAAAAACAACTTATTTTAGCAACGGCGACTGAGGAAGCAGAGTTAATCGCCTTTGCCCAAGATGAAGTCACAGCTTATACAGCACGTAAACAAGCGCTACTTACAAGCATCGATGCAGCAAATCAAGAATATTTTGCGCTTGAGCGTAAGTTTGAAACAATGAAGCATAAAATTAAAGATATGAAAGTGCGCCAACTGCAGTTAATGGGTAAAGAAAATGTCATTCGTGCTCATCATCAAATGGATAAAGTGCTAACAACAAACAAGGACGATAATTTTGATGAGTTATCCAACTACATTGATGATTTAGCACAAAACATTGATCACAAATACGAAGTAACGACATTCGAAGCGCGACTAGCACGGCTTGAGAAAGAACAAAAATTAATTGACCAACCAAAATAATGATATACTGCTAAAAGGAGGAAGCAAAACTGCTTTCTCCATTTTGGTCGTTTCAATGGAGGGATACAGAATGCCTAAAATCACTTCAGATCAATTAGCGATTATAACGATAAGCATTGCATTAATCGTTTTAATTGAATTGACGCTATTTAATAATGGTACGGTCTTCTTATTAATTTTTGGAGTCCTTTTGCTGTTTTTTAGCTTTAAAAAGAAAAAGAAAATCTTTCTATGGGCAGGGCTTGCACTTTTATTTTTCGCAATTATAAATTTATGGACGTTAAGACTCCTTATTATTGGTTTACTTTTCTTTTTATTATATAAATACATGACGAAAAAGGAAGAAATCGTAGAGCTCAAAAAGCAAATACTACAAGCTACTTCAGAACCAAATCAACTTATTGGCTCAACAATTGGTGAAGTGGACGCCTATAAATGGCGTGATATTCAAATCCAACGTTTCATTGGCGATATTACAATCGATGCGACCCAAACGATTTTGCCACATGGTAAATCCATTATTATCGTGCAACAATCATTCGGGAAAATTCGCATTGTCGTTCCCTATGAGGTGACGATTCAGCTACATTTTTCAACTTTATACGGTGAAGCAACTTGCCTGCAATACGCACCTAAGCAATGTATCAAAGAGCAACTCCATTTTGAAGACGGTACCGAGGATGCAAAACGAATTCTTGTACTTTATGTTTCTACTTGGATTGGTGATGTGGAGGTGCAGCGCGGATGATTGCATTTATTGGACGATTTCTGATACTTTTCTTGATACTTGCATCTTTTGCGATGAATATATTAATTTTCACAATTGGTGAACCAACTGAAAAAAAATGGGCCTTTTTATGGGAATCGACGAATTACGAGATTCCGATTGTGGGTATTCTCGCTATTTCTGCCTGTACATTAAGTTTCATTCTTGCACTATGGATGAGTATCGCTGTAAAGATGAGAGAAAATAATACAACACGTTACGTAAAAAAAATAGCAGAGCCCGACTTTGCAAAGCGTTTGAAAAAAACTTCTGGTTCACTTAAAAAGGCGCTACGTGATGCCAATGAACTCATTGAAACACAACGGGCATCCTTGCAACGTTTATCGAATGAAAAAGTAGAAACAAATGATGCGATTGTACAAGAACGGTTACTTGCTGAGCGCCAACGTCTAGCACGTGAATTACATGATTCTGTGTCACAACAACTATTCGCAGCTTCTATGCTATTATCAGCATTAACAGAACAAGAAGAAAACAAAAATGCACAAAAGCAACTTGGTCAAGTTGAAAAAATTGTTCAACAAGCACAGCTGGAGATGCGTGCATTATTACTACATTTACGTCCTGTCGCATTGCGAAATAAAAGTTTAGCAGAAGGATTAGAAGATTTAATTTTAGAATTACAGGAAAAAGTATACTTTAATATTGATTATCAAATTGAAGAAATCGCCCTTTCAAAAGCGGAAGAAGATCATTTATTCCGCATTGCACAAGAAGCCTTATCCAATACCCTACGACACGCAAAAGCATCCGAAGTGGAGCTACTGTTTATCGCACGAGATCAATGGGCGATATTACGCATTCAAGATAACGGACTGGGCTTTGATGTCGACGGCGATAAGACGTCCTCTTACGGGTTACGAAATATTGCGGAACGTGCTGTGGAAATTGGCTGTACGTATAAAATTGTTTCCGTACCTGATGAAGGAACAATCGTTGAAGTAAAAGTGCCATTAACAAAGGAGGAACAACTGGATGATTAAAGTTGTCATTGCAGATGATCATGAAATGGTACGCATTGGGGTTTCAGCTTATTTATCCGCGCAACCTGATATTGAAGTGATCGGAGAAGCAACAAACGGTCAAGAAGCAATTGATAAGGTGCTCGAATTACGCCCTGATCTTGTATTGATGGATAATGTCATGCCCATCAAAACAGGTGCCGAAGCGACAGCTGAAATTTTAGCGAAGTGGCCACAAGCAAAAGTGATGATGGTCACAAGTTTTATCGATGATGATAAACTTTATCCTGCTCTTGAAGCAGGTGCAATTAGTTATATTTTAAAAACATCAAATGCACGTCAAATTGCTGAGGCCATACGAAAAACAATGGCAGGTGAAACGGTTCTTGAACCTGAAGCGACTACAAAAGTAATGGCGCGGATGCGCGGTACTTCTGCTCCTCTACATGACCAATTAACCGAACGTGAGATGGAAGTATTACTTTGTATGGCTCGTGGTTTAGCCAATCAAGAAATTGCTGTGGAATTATTTATTGCCTTAAAAACGGTCAAAACACATGTCAGCAATATTTTAAGTAAACTCGAAGTACAAGACCGTACACAGGCGGTTGTTTATGCATTTCAAAATGGATTAGTGAAGTAATTAATGATTTTCATTAAATGCAAAAGGGCAGCTAATCAAGCTCAGCTGCCCTTTTGTATTGGTAATTCCCTCTATTTTATCTACAAGTTTTTCATTAGCTTTCTTTTGTTCATCAATATAAATATTCCTTCATATTTTCTAGAGTCGAATCGATTCCATTTCGCAAAGATAGTTGATCTTCACGACATAGTTCAGTTGCCTTTTCAAGCGCGATAAGTGCATTTTCTAAAAATGCTTCCTCCTGCAAATCCTTATACAGCTGCGTTAAAACAAGAACTTTATTCCAATACCAGCGTGCATTTTGACTATCTAGCTCAATCGCTCGTTCAATATAGGGTAAAACATCAAAAGGCGACCAATTAAAACGGTTCATCGTTTGTCCACAACTACCGTAATAAAGGGCTTTATTTGGGTTATGCTTAACCGCCTGCATAAAACAGTGCACACTTTCATCATAATGATGTGCCATTAAAAACAAATGACCTTGTATATAAAATGATTGCGCTTTTCTTTCATCATCCGCATTAAGTGCATCCTGTTCAAGCTGCTTAATTACTTGAGTAAATTGACTTTCTTCCTTAATCATACGGATTTGCGCTACTTCATCGAATTCTTCATAGGATTCATCCGCTCGTTCAATGCTTTGAGCCAATAACTTAGTTACCTTGGGGAAATTTTCATAATTATATTTTGAATATAACTGAATAAACGATTCTGCAATATGACTATTTGCATGATTTACCTGTAATTTTGCTTCCTCATAACTTAATAAAAATTGACCATTATAAAAATATTGTTCTATGTTTGACATATCTCAGAATCCCCCAATTTCCTAACTCTAGATCATTTTATGTAATTACGGGTACAATATTAAAATAGGGCTGCCTAAAAAAACAATTATTTTTAGGCAGCCTTCTATTTGGATAATTATTTACTTAAATTATTGCAGTTGCTTTTTCGTTATTTTGAAATAGCTGCTGCAACTTCTGAAATGATAATTTCTGAACCTAACAGTGGTGATTCACCTTGTGCGCCATGGTCACCCGATGGACGTTTGTGTGCATCTTTGAACGCATCACTTTCACGCCATGCTGCGAAATGTTCTTTTGTATCCCAATACATCACAACGTTCATTTCATCATAGTCCTCGAATTGTGTTGATACTAATACTTCTACCTTTTTGAATCCTTCAAATTGTTGTAGCGGACCTGGCTCAGCAAATTTAGGTGCCATCATCATAGCCATACCTTTTTTCACTTTAATACGGTTTGTTACTGTAATCATTTTTAACACTCCTCTAATTAGATAAATATCGTGAACAGTTTTATTATAAACACTTTCTGAAAAGTTACGCAATCATTCGTTCTTAAATGACTAGATGCATAACAAAAACAAGGTATAATAACATATACAACTTCGATTTAAAGGATGTTCAACGATGAAATTTTCAATTATTGCAACAAGTGATGTTCACGGACATACCGAACGCTTTTCACAGTTAGCGCAAATGATTCAAAAAAGACAGCCTGCCCTTTTAATTGATAATGGGGATTTTCTTCAAGGGAGTCATCTTAGCTATTTTTATGAAAATCATAAACATGAAACCCATCCACAAATCGAATTGGCGAATACTCTTGGATACGATGTGGCGGTTTTCGGAAATCATGAGTTCAACTATTCGCTTGAAGCAATCGAACAAATGCGTAAGGCATGCAATTTTCCGTGGCTCGCAGCGAATATACATAATTTTACGCAAGGTTACTTTATAAAAGAGGTCAAGGGTGTTCGAATAGCCGTTATCGGTGTGGTTACGCATTACACGGCACTTTGGGATGAGGGAGAAACGACCAAGTATTTACAGTTTGAAGATGCGTTAATGAGCGCTAAAAAGACGGTACAATTTGTACATGACAATGAAGATGTGCAGCTCGTTATTTTAAGTTATCACGGTGGCTTCGAGCGTGATATTCATTCTGGTCAACAAATCGATTTAACAGAAGGTGAAAATCAAGGCTACCGCATGCTTACTGAAATAGATGGCATTGATATTTTCATTACCGGCCATCAGCATTTAGAACTGTCGACAAACATCAATGGCGTTTCGATTGTTCAGCCTGGCTCAAATGCGAATTGCTTTGCTCAAATTGATGTCACACTTGAAAATGGGCAGCTGACGCATGAGCCTTGTCTTGTATATGTTGATTCGGATCTTCCTCAGCAGACCTTTCCAGAATTCGATGCATGGAAATCAGAAATAATAGGCTATTCGAATACAGCATTAACGTATGATGATTTTTTCACGCCACGCATTCAAGCTACCGCCTACACACAGCTCCTTCACGATATGCAGTTATATTATTCGGGTGCGCAGCTTTCGGTCATTGAGCTTCCGTATCATGCACAGGGCGGCTTTTCTACAACGATTACAAAAAAGCAAGTTCTACATAATATGCCGCGCCAAAATCGATTAAATGTGATAGAACTAACGGGTGCAGAAATTCGCGCAGCATTGGAACAAAGCGCAGCAGTTTTTGCTAAAAATAAAACAGTGGCGATTGATTTTAGCATGAATGTTTTATACCCTGAGCCACAGCCTTATATTTATGATGTATGGGGCGGGATTGATTATGAAATTACGTTAGAAAATCCTGTTGGAAATCGGGTTACAAAGCTCCTATATAAAGGGCATTCAGTTCAAGATGACGCCCGCTTTAAAGTCGCCATAAATAGTTACCGTGCAACGGGTGTCCATCAGTTTCCTATGTTTGCAAAGCAGCCCATTTTTGAATCCGAAAAGTTTATTCCCGAATTGATGATGGATTATATCAAACAGTTTAGTCCACTGGATATTAAAATTTGTCCTACATTTCAAGTGAAATAATAAAAGCGTACACCATCTTTGAATAAATGGTATACGCTTATTTCATTGCACCTCTACAAAAAACGCATACGAAACTTTACTTTTTTTAAAGCGAGCCTCGACCGTGTATAAATAACTGCCTGCCTCACTTGGTGCAGTGATTGTCGCAGACGTGTCTAAATGTTTTTCTCCGTCTAAGTCCTCATGCAAAGCTGTAATCGTAATGGGTATTTGCTCAAATTCAAGTTGGAGCACTTCACTAGGTGCTGCGATTATCTGCTCAATATTTTGGTGCGCAATAAACGTTTCGGCATCCCCCATATTAATACATACAGCTCGATTTAAGTTTTCCCAACAATATGCCACCTGTGCAGTCTCTGTGGCCCTTTCACCGGCGATTACAGTTAACTCGGGTGGTTGCTTATTAATTTCCGCTATGGCCATTACGGTACCACTACTAATTCCTATAAGACCAACGACTAACACTAGCCATGGTAAATACTTCTTCATCGTAATCGCCTCCTATTCTACGATTTTTCCATATTCATCATAAAACTTTAATTCAAAGCTAATATCCTTTTGTGGAAGGTATAACGATTCAATTACGGCCTTCCCCTTTTCTATTACAAAGTCATAAGTCCGTTTTTTCTTATCATGAATGACTAATGTCCCCTTCACAATTGGATGATTTTCTACTAAAGCAAAAGCATAAATAGCCTGCCCATCATGTCGCACATGATAAAAGTTCGACATAACAGCGGCATGTTGTGATGAATTTACTTCAGTAAATCGATAAGCATTGTCGTAATTTTGGAATCTTACTAAGGTGTTCGTTCGCCCATTTTTAACGAGTGCAAAGCGGCTGCTATCAAAGGTGGCACTTGCTACAAGCTCCGCGGAATCTGACGACAAGCCGATGCTATCCATCCCTTTTAAACTCGATACAAGTAAAGATGCTTCATCGTTGGCAAAATAGTTTGGCTGTGGTTTGAAAAGGATAAAGCTAAACAAAATAAAAACTAATGCAAGCACCATTGTAAAGCCAAATTTTCCTTTATATACCATCCTCACTATTAAAAATAAATTTACAACAAGTAATAACAAAATCACGCATTGACTAAAACGGTCCGACATGAAAAATAGGCGGTTAGAAGGCATGTCTTCATTACTTGAAGGGCTATACTCGGTTAAAATGAGTGTGTCAAGAACAGGTATGACGTCTACCAATCGTTGGAAGTCTTTCACTTGTGAAAACGCAGTTGTGATTTCCGCAATATTTTGAGGCATTAGCATAAACTCACGCATATAAAATAATAATGTTGCATAAGCGATACCTTCCTCATGCGTTAATGTTGGTACTTTATATGTCGTCGTACTAGCACCCTTTTCAAAGGCAAGCTGTAATCCCCAATCACTTGTCCGTAAATAATCCATTTGTTCTTTTTCGGTAATGACACCATCTTCTAAAATGGACTGAAATTGGAGTTTTCGTTCCATCATTGCGACGACTCCATCCTCTTTTGCAACATCACTCGAAATAGAAGCAATTGAATTCATTGCCTCATCCTTTTGTTCAATGATCGATACAACAAATAGGAACATCGCAGCCGTTAATAGGACTGAAATCACGATAGGCAAGAAAGTTTTTCGCGGTTTCTTTACTTTTTCACGGATTTCTATTTTTTTCGCCCTCGACAGTCCATGTCCTTTATACGCTTCTTTCATGGCCTCTTTAATCGGATCCATACAAATCACCTTCCTCCATTAATTGAATACCAAGCGTTTGTCGTGCGCGACGTAATCTCGTTTTAACCGTATTCACGGGAAGCTTTAATGCAGCTGCTACTTCTTGTAATGGAAGCTCCGCAAAATGAAATAGCATCACAACATCTTTATATTTTGTTGGTAGAGCTTTTATCGCGGCAATTAATTGTTGTTGCTCGTTTTGTTTTAACAATTGATGTTCAGGTGTATCGTCGGATGCTAATGTTTTATGAAAAAATGTGGAAATGCGGACTTTTTTATATTTCCAGCTCGCTAGATAATTGTGACTAACATTAACAGCAATTCGAAATAAATAGGTTTTTACTGAGGAATCCCCACGAAATTTAGATAGTGCTTCAAAGTAACGTAAAAAAGTTTCTTGTGCTAAGTCTTCAGCAGTTTGCCAATTACGTACATATGTATAACAAAGTTGAACTATATAATCGCCATACAACTCCATTGCTTCAACTAATTTTTCTTCGCGCTCTAAATGATCCATTACTCCCCTCCTATGCATTGTTGATAGTTAGACAAGTGAAATGATTAAAAGTTTCAATTTATGATTACTTTTTTCAGTTCTTTTTTGTTTAAAATTTTGTTTTTTCTGAAACTTTATACAATTCCAATCGTACAGTATAGTACACCAAACAAAAAGGGGGTGAAAACTTGTTTGGATACTCACTTGAAATGATTTATCTAACCATTTTAATCATCATTGGTTGCTGTACGGTATTGTACTTATTTTTTTCAGATCTCGCAGATGTTTCTGTCGACGGTATTCCGTTTTTTGACCCTGCTGTTATTTTATCGTTCATTACATTTACTGCAGCGGTTGGCTACTTTTTGGAAAAGTTCTTCAGCTTCTCGAGTTTGATCAATCTACTAATTGCAATCGTAATTGCTAGTTTGTTTACTGCTCTACTTTATTATTTTTTACTCGTTCCATTGCGCTCTGCAGAAGTGTCACTTGCTTATACTGAGGAATCTCTTGAAAGCCAAGTCGGCAAAGTCATTGTACCAGTACCACTTGATGGTTTCGGTGAGATTGTCATTGAAACCGTAAATGGCGTCATTTCGAAACGAGCCGCTAGCTACCACCATGTTGAAATCCCGTATGATACGCAAGTGTTAATTATAGAAATGCGAGACGGGACCGCATTCGTAGCCATTTATGAAAAAGAAGAATTTACAATTTAATTTAAAGGAGGAAATGATTTATGTTAGATGGATTAGAAGGATTAGGTGTATTAATTGCAATAGGTGTAGTGGTGTTCTTAATAATTGCTCTAGTGGCAGTCTATATTACAAAATATAAAACAGCGGGGCCAGATGAGGCATTAATCGTCACAGGGAGTTATTTGGGTAGTAAAAATGTACATACAGACGATTCAGGAAACCGCATTAAAATTATTCGCGGTGGTGGTACATTTGTATTCCCTGTGTTCCAACAAGCAAAACCGCTTAGTTTACTTTCAAGCAAATTAGAAGTAACGACACCAGAAGTTTATACAGAACAAGGTGTTCCAGTTATGGCAGACGGGACAGCCATCATTAAAATTGGTGGTTCGATTTCGGAAATTGCTACAGCTGCGGAACAGTTTTTAGGGAAAGATAAGCATGAACGTGAAGGTGAAGCGCGTGAGGTATTAGAAGGTCACTTACGTTCGATTTTAGGTTCAATGACAGTTGAAGAAATTTATAAAAACCGTGATAAATTCTCACAAGAAGTACAACGTGTTGCTTCTCAAGACTTAGCGAAAATGGGCTTAGTTATCGTATCGTTCACAATTAAGGATGTACGTGATAAAAACGGCTATTTAGATTCACTAGGTAAACCACGAATCGCTCAAGTAAAGCGTGATGCGGATATCGCAACTGCGGAAGCGGATAAAGAGACGCGTATTAAACGTGCTCAGGCCTCTCAAGAAGCTCAAAAGGCAGAACTAGAACGAGCAACTGAAATTGCCGAAGCGGAAAAAGAAAACCAATTAAAAGTAGCAGAGTTCCGTCGCGAGCAAGACATCGCAAAAGCACGCGCTGACCAAGCCTATGAACTAGAATCTGCTCGTGCAAAACAAGAAGTAACAGAGCAGGAAATGCAAGTTAAAATCATCGAACGCCAAAAGCAAATTGAATTAGAAGAAAAAGAAATTTTGCGTAGAGAGAAACAATATGATTCTGAAGTAAAGAAAAAGGCAGATGCTGATCGTTATGCCATCGAACAACGTGCTATCGCAGAAAAATCAAAACAATTAGCAGAAGCCGACGCAGAGAAATATCGTGTTGAAACACAAGCACAAGCACAAGCAGAGCGTATTCGTTTAGACGGTCTTGCAAAAGCCGATTCTGAACGCGCACAAGGTACTGCAGAAGCAGAAATTATTCGTTTACGTGGTCTTGCTGAAGCCGAAGCAAAGGAAAAAATTGCAGAAGCATTCGAGCAATTCGGTCAAGCCGCTGTATTAGATATGATTGTTAAAATGTTACCAGAATACGCGAAACAAGTTGCTAGCCCATTATCGAATATTGACAAGATTACAGTCGTTGATACAGGTGGCGGCGTAAATGGTGGCGCTGGTAAAGTAACAGCATATGCTACGGATTTAATGTCTTCGTTACAAGAGACGCTAAAAGAATCATCAGGTATTGATGTAAAAGAACTGATTGGATCTTATGTAAGTAAAAAATAATTTATAGATCTCCTCATTTACCGTTACGTAGATGAGGAGATTTACTTTTGAGATTTTAAATTTCACCATCAAGAAAAGTTACCAAACGACGGTTTGGTAACTTGTTTTTTATTAATAGTAACCAAATAATTTCCTTTCAGCACAATATATCAGCTGTGATGAATTACTAGCTATAGAAGATTAAGTTTTATTTTTTTGTTTCTGATAGTTCTACTGTAAATGAGTTGAGATCGTTTTCTTTTGAAATAGTATTAATAATATTGTTTATTTTATTTATTGTTTTATCATTCTTGTCAAAATTGGATAGTGAAATTGTTAGAACTTTATTTTCAGGCGAATAGATTGTATAAAGAATTCTCTTGTTTGGGGAATATCCGTTTTTTATGAGGCCGTCTATTATTTTTTTAGTTAATTCAGTTTCATCAATTTTTTTGCTTATTTCATTTACTTCTTTGATTTCATTTGAAGTTGTGATGGTTGTATAAGGGTAGATTTCTGTTACAGGCAAAGTATTATAATACACAAATATACCGATTGTAGTAATTAACAAAAGAAATGTAATGGAAAAGTGGATTTTTCTTTTGATGTTAATTCCTCCTTGAAGAAAGGTATGTATATTTTTAGGGGAAATATGATTTTTAACTGGGAATTTCATTTTTCCCCAATAAAAGTTAAGGAACCAATCACCCCCATTCAATTAAATGGGGGTGATTGGTTCAGTTTATGTTCATTAGGTTCCCAACAGCGCTTTGGGAATGTTTAAAGGAATGACAGTCTATTTTGTCGAAATAATTTAATATCCGTAAGTCAAAGTTTAAAAAGGAATGGAGGTTCAATACTATGGGTATCAAGACGTTTCTTCTCAGTTTTATCGTTATCTATATATTGATTAGCCTTCCTACGATGTTAGGGATTGGATATGTTATTGATTGGGTGCCAGAAGCAACA
>JAZUES010000238.1:0-1744 GCA_045640265.1 Solibacillus sp. | reverse complement strand
TGTCCTAGCCTACTATTCGCAAGCTTTAAATTCAGTTTACTTTCTTTTGGAAACAGTTTCAACCACAGTTTAAGTAACTTCCATAAATGTCACATATTGTTCACTGAATTGATTCACTTTTCTAAAAAAACAATTGACTGTAAAACAATTTATCGTTTTTATACTTTATAGGAAATTAGTGGATTTTAAACTAATTGTGCGCGAAGTTGTTCACTATTATTCCACATGTCTTCATTGTGATTTTTTAAGAAGTCAGCTAATGTTTTTTTCGAAGCAGCATCCATATGCTCAACGATGATTTTACGCTTCATTGATTTATCCATTTTGTTGACATGGTCGGCTAAAATTTTGTAGCCGCGACGTTTTTCACGGTTTACGACCATTTCACACGCCGTTACACCCGCAAAATATGCCCCAGATTCTTTGTGATCAATCGTTACCCATACAAGCCAGTAATCTTTACCGCCTTCAGAATCTTCGCGGTTCACGGTAAATTTAATACCGCGCTCCACTTCACTTTTCGCATGCATTGCGCCAACATCGACAATCGCTGTTTTTTCTGCGACATCAAGAATAACCGGCGATACATTTTCTAAAGAAAGTGAGCCGATGCCAAAGCCTTTATGTCCATCAGTTGGATCATTTTTTATGATAGTAAATCCCATTTTTGGTTTTGAATTTTCGTTATTTGCCATTGTAAATACCTCCAAATACGCTATTATAATTACTATACACTATATTTTACATAGGAGGCGATTTTATGCCAATCGTAACAATTAAAATGATTGAAGGCCGCACTGATGAACAAAAACGCGCGCTTGTAGAAGAAGTAACACAAGCTGTTTCAAAAACAGTGAACGCACCAGTAGAAAATGTATCTATTATTATTGAAGAAATGTCAAAAGGCCATTACGCTACAGCTGGCGTACGTTATAGCGACAAGTAAGATTCAAGTTTTTAAGTAAAAGAGAATCCAAAACGGTTCTCTTTTTTTATTTCTCCCAGGTAGCAAGCCTCATTTTTATACTTGTTTCCTGCGTTGCATTTTGAATAATGCGAAGCCTGTCATGACGATAATAATCCCTCCTACCAGCATACCTAAGTTAAACCCTAAACTTATTGGCGCTAATTGATTATCCTTTTTCTTTTGTTCTATAGTAGCATTCGCATATTTAGGTATCCCATTCGTTACCTGTATTTCCCCTTGCCTATTATCATCTGCAAAGGCGGGTAAACTTCCAACTGGCGCAACAATGATTTGAAAAACAAGTATTATTGTTAATATCACAATTTTTACTTTGACCATAAGCATTTCTCCTATATTATTGTTTTTCCTTAATTAAAATGCGTGCAAAGTTGTTTTTATGCTATTTTTATTTAATTTACCCTAATAATATGTAAAATAGGCCTGTCACACTAAAAAAGTGACAAGCCTAAATTTTCTATAGTTGTTCTACTAAGTGTTGAATTCGATTGCGCAATGTTTGTGGTATGCTTTCATCTTCAAACAATTCTTCAGGATAATACACTTTATGATCGACTTTAATATGCCCCGCAATGGCTTCTACTATTTGACTTTGCTCTGAAAGCTCGCTCTGCTGCCCATTCTGCATCAGTAAGTAAATCGGCTTTTTCGCCCCTTCTATGCCTGGACGGTAAAAATCGTACGGTAAATCCGAAGTGGAATCATGCACTAAATAATAATTTGGGTCAATGCCCGCCTCCGTAAATAACCGACGCAATT
>JAZUES010000237.1:0-7632 GCA_045640265.1 Solibacillus sp. | reverse complement strand
GAAAGTATCAAAATTGCAAAGGCAGCTGGGGTTCCAGACAATCATATAATGCTCGATCCAGGAATCGGCTTTGCAAAAAACTTAGCGGAGAGCATTGAAACAATGCAACGCTTAGACGAGCTTGTCGCGCTAGGATACCCTGTGTTACTGGCGGCATCCCGTAAGCGTATGATTGGTTCGATATTAAATTTACCAGTGGAAGAGCGCGTGGAAGGAACAGCGGCCACTTGTGCATTTGGTGTGCAAAAGGGCTGTCATATGATGCGCGTGCATGATGTATTACAAGTAGCACGTACAGTAAAAATGATGGATGCATTAGTAGGAAAATTTGAAGTACAAGGTGAATTAGCACCGAGACATTAAGGAGTACATTATGGATTATATTCATTTAAGAGACATGCAGTTTTTTGGGTATCATGGTGTGTTACCCGAAGAAACGAAATTAGGTCAACGTTTTCGTGCTAATGTTTCACTTGCGGTTGATATAAAACGTGCAGGGGAAACAGATGCGCTAGAGGATACAGTTAGTTATGTAGGCGTATATGATATCTGTAAAGAAATTATCGAGGGTACACCATTTAAATTAATCGAAGCGGTTGCGGAATCAATTGCAACACGTATTTTAACACAGTACGAAGGCCAAGTGTTTGGTTGCCGTGTAGAAGTGGTAAAACCAGACCCACCCATTCCCGGACATTATAAAGAAGTAGCCGTAGAAATTGTGCGAGGTACTTTTTTATGAATGTAGCTTTTTTATCGATTGGGACAAATATAGGGGAACGCGAGCAAAATTTACAAGATGCAGTTCGGTTATTGATGGCACAAGACGGCATAATTATAACGGCAATTTCTTCAATCTATGAAACGGCCGCTGTGGGGTATACAGAGCAAGCAGATTTTTTAAATATTGCCATTGCCTTGAATACGACATACAGCGCAGCAGAATTACTTACTGTATGTCAAAGCGTTGAAAATAATTTAGGACGTGTTCGTGAATTTCGTTGGGGTCCTCGAATTATTGACCTTGACATTTTGCTTTATAATTACGAAACAATTGAAACAGAAAGCTTAGTTGTTCCGCATCCTCGTATGTTCGAACGTGCTTTCGTATTGGTCCCGCTTGAAGAGATTATGACGTCAAAATATGTTATGCTTGAACACGTGCAAAAAGCATTACGAGTATTTGACATAGAGGAAGAAGGCGTCAAGCTTTGGAAGAAGATCGATACGGTCGAAGAATTCGTGCCTTTCGAAAGTTAAAACGAATTCAACAAACAGAATTTTCAAAACGCATAGGCATATCCGTAACCATTTTAGGACGTATCGAACGAGGCGAAAAAGTCCCCTCTGAAGAACAACTACAAACAATTGCGGATGCGCTATCTATAGATATTCAGGAATTAAAAGGTGAATAGCCTAATGGAGGGAACGACAGATGTCGAACATCGAGCAAAAACCTTTCCAAATTGGTGACATTGTCATGGACAACCGTGTTGTTCTTGCTCCTATGGCGGGAATTTGTAACTCGGCTTTCCGTTTAACAGTTAAAGAGTTTGGTGCAGGTCTAGTATATGCGGAGATGATTAGCGATAAAGCATTGAACATCCGCAATAAAAAAACGATGGACATGCTATATATCGACGAGCGTGAAAATCCACTAACGCTGCAAATTTTCGGAGGCGACAAAGAGAATTTAGTTGAAGCAGCAAAGTATGTAGATAAAAATACACCAGCAGACATTATCGACATTAATATGGGTTGCCCAGTCAGTAAAATCATTAAATGTGAAGCGGGTGCAAAGTGGTTACTTGATCCGAACAAAATTTACGAAATGGTTGCAGCTGTAGTAGATGCCGTAGATAAACCCGTTTCGGTAAAAATGCGTATCGGATGGGATGAAGACCACGTTTTTGCAATAGAAAATGCACAAGCCGCTGAGCGCGCGGGTGTATCTGCAATCGCGATGCACGGGCGTACACGTGTACAAATGTACGAAGGTAAAGCAAACTGGGATGTATTAGCGGAAGTTAAGAAAAATATTAACGTGCCATTCATCGCAAACGGTGACGTGGAAACACCACAAGATGCCAAACGCATACTAGAGCATACAGGTGCAGATGCAGTGATGATTGGTCGTGCGGCATTAGGAAACCCATGGATGATGTACCGAACAGTGAAGTACTTAGAAACAGGGGAACTAGTGCCTGAACCAACTGTAAAAGACAAGATGGAAATATGTTTATTGCACTTCGAACGATTAAAAGCGTTAAAAGGTGAAGTTTTAGCTGTGCGCGAAATGCGTAAGCACGCTTCATGGTATTTAAAAGGTATTCGCGGTAATGGTAAAATCCGTAACGCAATTAACCAAACAAATACAGGAGCGGATTTACGAATTCTTTTAATGGGCGTTATTGCGGATTATGAAGCAGGCACACTAATTGGTGAAATCGAACCGACGCGCTCAGTTACGCAAGCTTAATGCAATTTATTACATGCAAAGGGGCTTATCGTAGGAAGGAAACTTACGGTACACCCCTTTTCTATTGGAATAAATACTTAATTTAAAGACAATAATTGATTGACGAAAGACAATTTGTCTACGAAATTGCAACAATTCAATTTAAACAGATGAACCATAAGCAAATTTTGTGTACAATATATAAATATGGACTTAAAACGAACCGTGACTTTAAGGCTCGTTATAAATAAGGAGTGACAAACGTGTCAAACATTGAAGAATTAAACGACCAACTTTTGGTGAGACGCCAAAAGCTGACTGATATTCGCGAAGGCGGATTAGACCCATTTGGTAGCCGCTTTGAACGTACACATTTATCAAGCGAAGTACTTGCAGAATTCGACCAATATGATAAAGAATATTTACATGACAATCTTCACGAAGTAGTCATTGCAGGACGTATTATGACAAAACGCGGTAAAGGTAAAGCAGGTTTTGCGCACATTCAAGACGTAGCTGGCCAAATCCAAATTTATGTACGTAAAGATGCAATTGGCGACGAAGCATACGAATTATTCAATAAAGCTGACCTTGGGGACATCGTAGGGATTAAAGGAAATGTATTCCGTACAAATGTTGGTGAATTATCAGTTAAAGCAACTGAATTCACATTCTTAACAAAAGCGTTACGCCCATTACCGGACAAATTCCACGGCTTAACAGACGTAGAACAACGCTACCGTCAACGTTACGTAGATTTAATGACAAATGATGAAAGTAAAGCAACATTCATCACACGTTCAAAAATCATCCGCTCGATTCGTAACTACTTAGATGCACAAGGCTTCTTAGAAGTTGAAACGCCTCTATTACACACAATTGCAGGTGGAGCAGCGGCACGTCCGTTTATCACACACCACAACGCACTGGATATGCAATTATATTTACGTATTGCAATCGAGCTACACTTAAAACGTTTAATCGTTGGTGGCTTAGAAAAAGTATACGAAATCGGTCGTGTATTCCGTAATGAGGGTGTATCTACTCGACACAACCCAGAATTCACACTGATTGAATTATATGAAGCGTACGCAGATTATGAAGATATCATGAACTTAACAGAAAATCTGATTGCCCATGTTGCCGAGGAAGTCCTAGGTACAACATCTGTGCAATATGGTGAAGATACAATCGAATTAGGTGTAGGCTGGAAACGTCTACACATGGTAGATGCAGTTAAAGAAGCAACAGGTGTAGACTTCTGGGCTCCAATGTCTGTAGAAGAAGCACGTGCACATGCAGCTGAACACGGTGTAGAAATCAAGGCTTCACATGAAGTAGGTCATATCATTAACGAATTCTTCGAGCAAAAAGTAGAAGAAACTTTAGTACAACCTACATTCATTACAGGTCACCCAGTGGAAATTTCTCCATTAGCGAAGAAAAATCCAGAAGACGAGCGTTTCACAGACCGTTTCGAGTTATTCATCGTTCGTCGTGAGCACGCAAATGCCTTCACAGAGTTAAATGACCCAATCGATCAACGCGAACGCTTCGAAGCCCAAATGGCTGAAAAAGCAGCGGGTAACGATGAAGCGCACGAAATGGACAATGACTTTATTGAAGCATTAGAATACGGTATGCCGCCAACTGGTGGTTTGGGTATCGGTATCGACCGCCTAATCATGCTATTAACAAACTCAGCTTCAATCCGTGACGTATTATTATTCCCAACAATGCGCCATACAACAAAATAATCAATTTCAATTTTTGAGCCATGCGTTTAATCGCATGGCTTTTTTCTATTTCAAAACTATGTATTTTACTTTCGTTCTGAATATGTTAGAATATTAACAATTATCGAAGAACGGAGGTGGAAAGAATGATGAATTTAGCTATGGTGACATGTGTAAATGTGAATACGTCAATGTATTATACGCGTGTCGAAACTTTTAAATTTGCTGCGAACGGGATAAATATGCCCTTTTTTAACAAATTCAAAAGAACGTGTAGCTGATTAACTTCATTCTTTTCACAGATTTGTGAAAGACTGCTCAGTTAATGGGTAGTCTTTTTTGTATGTTTTTTTCAGCTACGCTAGGAGGCGTAGGAAATGCAATTAAAAGCAGAAAATATTTCAAAATCAATCGGTGGTAATCAAATTTTCACGAAATTAAATATAGAAGTACAAACCGGGGAACATGTTGCTTTAGTAGGGCGAAACGGGTGTGGTAAAACGACACTATTTAAGTTGCTAGCTGGAGTTGAACAGCCTGATATAGGAAGAGTTATCAAAGCAAAGAGTGATAAAGTCGGTTATTTGCATCAGATTCCCAACTTCCCAGACAAAACGGTGTATGAGGTACTATACGAGGCATTCACAGAACTTACCCAAATGCAACTACGATTACATCAACTTGAACAACAAATGGCACACGATGTAACGGAAAAATTGCTCCACCAATACGGAGAGCTCCAAGAACAATTTATTGTACAAGGAGGTTACGAAATTGATGCAAAAATTTCTTCTGTTACAAATGGACTGGGGATTCACGCGTTAACGCTTAGTCCCTTTGAGGAATTAAGCGGTGGTGAAAAAACTAAAGTCCTGCTGGCTCAGATTATTTTGCAACACCCTAATATTTTATTATTAGACGAACCAACAAATCATCTTGATTTAGCGGCGATTGAATGGCTAGAAAACTATATTAATTATTTTAACGGAACGGTCATCGTCATTTCGCATGATCGCCAATTTTTAAATAATGTAGCGCAAAAAGTGTTTGAAATAGAAGACGGAGAAATTTGGACCAGTCAGGGAAACTATGACGCCTATATGCACAACAAGGAATTGAAAATTGAACAACAATTTGCAGCTTATCAAGAGCAACAAAAGAAAATTCAAAAAATAAAGGAGTCCATTCGCCGATTACGTCAATGGGCAAATGAGGCATCTCCACCCAATCCAGATCTCTATCGAAAAGCAAAAGTAATGGAAAAAATGCTCGAACGAATGGAACTAGTCAGAAAGCCAAAAAGTGAAAAAACAATGAATTTACAATTACAAGCGAATGATCGAAGTGGCAAAGAAGTTTTTGAATTAAGGGATGTCATGCACAGTTTTGCAGAGGATATTTTATTTGCTGACATTAATTTATCAATCTATTGGCAGGACCGGATTGCAATTGTTGGAAATAACGGCGCGGGTAAATCTACGTTATTGAAAGTTTTGCTCCAGCAAATAACACCAATTTGTGGGGAGGTACGTCAAGGGAGTAATGTCAAAGTGGGCTATTTAGCACAACAATTCGATACATTTAATTCAACTACTCGATTAATCGATGCGTTTCGAGAAGATCTTTCACTAACTGAAAGTGAAGCACGTCCAATTCTTGCTCAGTTTATGTTTTATGGACATGATGTTTTTAAACGCGTTAATGATTTAAGTGGTGGGGAAAAAATGCGATTACGATTAGCACAATTAATGCATCAAAATTGTAATGTATTAATTTTAGATGAACCAACCAATCATTTAGACATCGAGTCAAGGGAAGTATTAGAAGAAACATTGGAGAAATTCAATGGTACCATAATTGCCATTAGTCATGATCGATACTTTTTACAAAAGATATTCTCTAAAACCGCTTGGCTTGAAAATCAGTTCCTAACCGTACACAATGGCCCGTACAACTGGGCACATGAAAAACAAAAGGAGAAAAGATATGAATAAAATAGATTGTTATTGGGATGAATTTTGTAAAAAGGCAAAATTAGAAGGTACACAATATAAAGAGGCATTTCAGTTTGGAGAAAAAGTAGATTGGTTAGCAGAGTTAGTTGCAAATGGGAAAAAGACAGCAACTTGTTCAAGCTATCAGTTGTATCAAATAGAAAAAGAGCTAATACCAAAAGTAGGTGAATATTCAATAGTCTTAGACGGGCAAAACACACCTGTAGCAATTATTGAAATAGAATCAGTGGAAGTCCACCCGTTAAATGAAGTGCCGGAAGAATTTGCATTAGCAGAAGGAGAAGGCGACTATATGGAATGGTGGGAAGCACACGTCAATTTCTTTACAGAGCTATTAAAAACCTACAATTTAGAATTCACACCTGATATGTTAACAGTGTGTGAGAGATTTAAGAAAGTCTATCCTATTTAATAGAAAAAGAGTTATGTTGAAATAAACATAGCTCTTTTTATCGTCTAATTATGAGGAGTTACAATAATAAAAGAATAGGAAATATAATAAAAGCAAATAAATATTAAAAAGTGAATAGTTTTTTGCAAAAAACTATTGCAATATACTTTATATCATGATAAATTATTACTTGTCGTTAAAACAAACGATGAAAAATAAAAAATACTTTACTTTCTAATTAGAAAGTGTTAAAGTATTAAAGTTACTAATTTTGAAAAGTTGATGACAAACATTCATTTTAAAAAAGATGTTGACATTGAATTAACAAAGTGGTAAGATATAAGAGTTGTCACTTCATATGTGATATGAACCTTGAAAACTGAACAAGCAACGTTAATGAAACAAAGCTTCTTAAATGAAGCAAAAATAGATATCAACTTTTAGTTGATACGCTAGCAAAGCAAATGAGCTTTCAAACTAACTTTTATGGAGAGTTTGATCCTGGCTCAGGACGAACGCTGGCGGCGTGCCTAATACATGCAAGTCGAGCGGACGAATTTTGGTGCTTGCACCAAATTTTCGTTAGCGGCGGACGGGTGAGTAACAGGTGGGTAACCTACCCTACAGACTGGGATAACTTCGGGAAACCGAGGCTAATACCGGATAATATTTAGAACCACATGGTTCTTTATTGAAAGATGGTTTTGCTATCACTGTAGGATGGACCCGCGGCGCATTAGCTAGTTGGTGAGGTAACGGCTCACCAAGGCAACGATGCGTAGCCGACCTGAGAGGGTGATCGGCCACACTGGGACTGAGACACGGCCCAGACTCCTACGGGAGGCAGCAGTAGGGAATCTTCCACAATGGGCGAAAGCCTGATGGAGCAATGCCGCGTGAGTGAAGAAGGATTTCGGTTCGTAAAACTCTGTTGCAAGGGAAGAACAAGTAGCGTAGTAACTGGCGCTACCTTGACGGTACCTTGTTAGAAAGCCACGGCTAACTACGTGCCAGCAGCCGCGGTAATACGTA
>JAZUES010000236.1:0-3926 GCA_045640265.1 Solibacillus sp. | reverse complement strand
TTTCTACACCATCCAATCGGTCATTAATGGCACCTGCATGACCAGATGCATCTACCAACCAGATTAAATGATGATGTAATTCGTGAAATATTGGCGGTACTTTCCCCTGTTTGAGATAGTTTAATATAAGTAAGTATTCTTCTAATTCGTTCACCATATGATTTATGAAAGTCGGTGTTAAATGGATTTTCATTTCGCTTGTTAGGTGGCGTTTAATAATTGATAGTTTGAAGGCTCTTAAATGTTTTACTGATTCTTCAACATTATTAGTGAAAAGAATCACATTGGATTCGTTAAGTGAACTTACTTGAGAAAGAAGTTGATCGAAGTGATGGATAAAGGAAGCAGCTTGAGAAATGTCCTCCATTTCAGAAGGATATAGCGAATCATAGATAAATCGTGAATGATCTCCTAGCACCTGAAGCCAAAACTGATGTTCAAAAACAGCACTCTTCAAATAATTCTCCATGCATTTACATCCCCCTATTTTCCACTGGTATTCAATTTATTCTACTTAGAATCATTTTATGAAAAAAATCAAAATTAATACAGTTTAGACAGATAATCTAAAATGGAGTAATACAGACCACCTGTTTACTCTCAATAATCTTACTTATAGTAGGTTCCTAAGTTATTTACGGGGTAAAAAAGACATAGGTTAGCGCTAACCTATGCCTTTTATAATTTAATCTTATTAATTTAAATACCCAAAGAGAATGAAGGTCATTACGTTCTTTCGATGTATGTTCCTTTTGGCGTTGCTTTCTATCTACTCGCAACTGTGTTCTCCTAGGTCTCTAATGCTCTTTCCTATACGATAAATGCAAAGTATGAAATGAATAATAAACAAAGCACATACATAATTGGATGAACGTCTTTATATCGTTTTTGTGCGACTAAACAGATTGGATAGAAAACAAAGCCTAAACCAATACCGATTACAACGCTTGAAGTAAGCGGCATCATAATAATAGTTAAGAACGCTGGAATCACAATTTCTAACTTCGTCCAGTTAATTCGACGGATTTCCATTGCCATTAATGCACCAACAATGATTAATGCAGCAGATGTCACTTCGACAGAAATAACACTTACAAGTGGTGAGAAAAATAATGCGATGACGAAACAAGCTGCAATAACAACCGATGTAAAGCCAGTTTTACCACCAACACCGATACCAGCAGAAGATTCGACGCTTGTTGCAGGAGTTGATGTACCTAAAATCGCACCAATGACACCTGCAGCTGAATCAGCAAGTAAGCCTTTCCCGATGTTAGGAATTTTATTATCCTTCATCATACCAGCCTGGCTCGCTAAACCAATTAACGCACCCGCCGTATCAAAGAATGCAACGATTAAAAATGTGAAAATTACTGTTAAAGTTTGTGCATTGAAAATGTCACCTAAGTGCGTAAATACAACACCGAACGTTGGCTCTAAGCTTGGAATGCTACCAACAATTGTTGAAGGCACTTCGATTAAGCCAAAGATCATCCCAATAATTGTTGTAATTACCATTGCATAGAAAATACCGCCTTGAATTCCTCGAACTAACATAATCACGGTAAGAATAATACCAATAATCGCAAGGATCGTCATCGGTGAAGTTAAATCACCAATTGATACGAATGTATCAGGATTTCCAACAATAATGCCGCCATTTTTTAAGCCGACAAATGTGATGAAGAAACCAATACCAGCCGCGATGGCATATTTTAAATCGATTGGAATGATGTTAATAATTTTCTCGCGGATTTTGAATAAGCTTAAAATCATAAAAATGACACCAGCTACAAAAACGCCCGTTAACGTAACTTCCCAATCAATCCCCATCCCAATACATACAGAAAATGTAAAGAATGAGTTTAATCCCATACTAGGTGCCATGGCAAATGGGAAGTTTGCCAGTAAGCCCATTAATAATGAACCGATGATCGCAGTAAGTGCTGTTGCTGTGAATACAGCCCCATGATCCATGCCAGATTGGCTTAAGATAATTGGATTGACGATTAAAATATACGCAATCGATAAGAAAGTCGTAATCCCTGCAAGTGTTTCCGTTTTATAGGAAGTGTTACGTTCTTTAAATTTAAAAAAGTTCCTCATGATGTCGTCTCCTATTTGCTAAATTAAAGAGTGAAAAGGAATGATTGCGAGGTTCGTTTTACAACCAACTCATTTTATTTTACCCATAATAATAAAAAAAACTTTGACCATAATACGGCCAAAGTTTTTTCTACGAAATGGAATAAAAATATATCATTAATTTTCCATTCCTTGTAGTCAGCTATTTACTGGTAGCTGGTAGAAACTTTCAAGCCGTATTCTTGAATTTATACAAGGGATATTTATTCTTTTTGAAAACAATAGGAGAATGATAACAAGATTAATTTAAATCGTCAATAGTATAAATTGGAATAATTTTTTTCGATAATAGATGCAAAAATATTCAAAAAAGAGCGAAAAGTTAAGAAGATACTAGATCTATAAAAAATTACAATGAAACAATGCCCAAGCATCGGTTATAGCGGGTCTGAACATTTCGTAGGCTGTTTCTAAATTATAGGTTCAAAAAAGACAAGTACAGAAGAATGTTCAAAAGAAGAGATAAATGACTAGCATAGGCAATAAAGAGCAAAAGGAAGACCCAAGAAATGTTGTTTTCACAGCATTTCTTGGGTTTTTGTGTCTTCCCAAACTTTCATTTGGGAACGTTTATTAAGTTTAATTTGTATACGTTATAAATACTTGTTGCATTAAATCCTTAAAGAAGAAAAGTGAAGATGACGATACACCGTCGTCATCTTCGGAAATTGGTGAATTAAATATTTCGTTCCTCACACTCGAAAGGTTCTTCGCATGAGAAAACTTCATGGAAAAATCCCTTATACGGGATATCTTCTTCGAGGCATTTTATGCTATATGACAATTCCTCATCGCACTTTAGTTCTTCACCGTTGTTCCGCATGACCTCGAATGCATCCATAATATTTTCCATCATATTAACTTGGATAAATAAGGTCAGATTATTCAACATTGAATCCTCGATTTTGGTCTCAGATGTGTATCCCTCGAGTACTGTTTTAAAATAATCATCCATAAAGGCTTTTCGTTTACCGGCATCTGGATGGAATTGTATCCAGCCTAATCCGTTCATCCAGACATTCGCCAAGTCATACATATACCAACAGAAACAAGAGTTATCGAAATCAAATACAGTGATTTGTCCGGTATTAAAGTCAATCTTATAATTACCATCATTATAATCAAAATGTACCATACCGAATAACTCAGAGTTCTTGTCCAATCCTTCTAAGGTTTTAAGAAGCTCTACCATCTTCTTCTTAAGCAGTGGTAACGTACCAGGTATCAGATTATCGATATACTCGACATTGTATTTATCAAAGAAACTATACCGGCGATGAACAGGAGCATAACCTTTCGACAATTGGTGCAGCTTCCCGAGAACTTTACCGCAGTTATAATAGTATTCCGTAATTGGAACTCCTTCGCGGTACTGATAATGATTTTCTACAAGCGTTTTTCCCCTTGCCTTTTCGAACAGGCAGATAAAAAAGTTGTGATTATTATGAGTAATCTCTTCCAGTAGATTTCCCCTCTGAGAGCTGATCACATTTGAGACACTACCGCCATGCTCGAATAAATATTGGATATATTCAACTTCGCCTAACAGATCCTCTCGGGTCCTGTCATTTAAATAGGCGATTCTGAGTATTTTTGTACTAGTGCCATCTTTCTCACAGTTATAAACGACATTCCGTCCCCCGTCATGGGCATTAATTAAACTTGTTTCATAGCCTTCCAACTCGTATAACTCTGATACTAGTGGACTTAAATAAGCTTCGTATATTTCAGCAACTTCATTATGATTCATAAATCTTCTCCCTTGCTACTATAGTAGTAAA
>JAZUES010000235.1:0-10670 GCA_045640265.1 Solibacillus sp. | reverse complement strand
CGCTGAAGGGGCACCAATGCGGCTAATTCCAGCGGCAACATTAATTGTGGCACCACCTAAAAACTTAGTAAATGACGTATTCGTTTTGTCATTCGCAATATAATCAACGAAAGCATCTCCATAAACTAAGATGAATTCTTTATCTGACTGACTCATGAGTTGTCTAACCTCCGACGTTTTTATCCTTTTAATTTACCACAAAAAAGATATATTTAAAAAGCTTTATACTTTTCTGGCAGTAATCACATTTGCCCATCCTCAAATTTCTGTTATACTGTGTTCTTTAAGGAGATGTTTATATGACAATTGAAATTCGACAAGCAACAACTATAGATGCTCCGGCAATAGCTCCTCTAATTTATGATGCAATTGGAGACATCGCAAATAATTTAACCGGTGAAGAGCAGCTACCTAAAATTCTAGCTTCATTAGAACAATTTGTTACTGAGACCAATAATCGTCACAGCTATTTAAATACGTATGTTGCCGTACAGGATGACAATGTACTTGGCATTGTCGTTTTATATGATGGCAAAACGGGACGTGCGCTTGATCGTCAACTAGAAGAACAGCTTGCAAAAAAAGCCATTCATGTTCACTTAGATGTTGAAGCACATGATGATGAATATTATATCGATACAATTTGTGTATCTCCAAAAGCACGCGGTTTAGGCATTGGGACGAAGCTACTACAATTCGCTGAGCAACGTGGGAAAGAATTAGGCTACGATACACTTTCATTAAATGTTGAGCTAGAAAAATTAGATGCACGTCGTTTGTATGAACGCATGGGATATGTTATAAAAGAACCTTGGATAATTATTGGAGAACCATTTCATCATATGGTGAAATCGCTTCATTAGAATAGGAAGTAACATTTATGAAACCATCTTGGATTTACCCTTTATTGATCGTCATTGCCTCGAGTAGCTATGGAATTTTATCGACGATCGTAAAAGTAGCAATGAAACATGGCTATACATCGGCAGAGGCTATTACAAGCCAATATCTTTTTGGCTTTTTCCTTGCATTCATTTTATTTATTTTAACGCAACGAACATTGCCGAAACTAACAAAATCAGGTGCCTTAACCTTACTCATAGCTGGTGTATTAACAGCTATTACGGGTAGTGTTTATGGTCAATCTTTAAATTATTTACCCGCTTCCCTTGCTGTCGTGATGCTCTTCCAATTTACTTGGATAGGCTTATTTATGAACTGCATCGTAAAAAAACGTTTACCAAGTCGTATCGAACTTATTTCGTTAGCCTTCTTAGTTGCTGGGACGATTTTAGCGGCTGGCATGCTTGATGTCGACTTATCACAAATTGCATGGCAAGGCTGGGCACTCGGGTTAACGGCTGCATTTAGCTTCGCCGCATTCCTGCAAGTAAGCTCTCGTCCAATCGAAGGTGTCACAACGATTACACGTACGTTTATTTTATCGTTTGTTGCATTAGTCGTGATTTCAATTTTCCTTTCACCTGAAATCCTTTGGAACGGACAAATAACAGCTGGCCTATGGAAATATGGTCTTGTGCTTGGTTTATTCGGTATTATTTTTCCGATTCTTTTATTTGCGATTGCTGCACCAAAAGTGGGAGGCGCTCTCGTTTCCATTTTAAGTGCGATGGAATTACCCGTGGCAATTATCGTGTCAGTCATTGTATTAAAAGAAAGCTTAACGTTGGTACAAGTTGGCGGGATCATCTTAGTACTGATCGGTATGAGCTTACCCTCGTACTTCGCATCCAAAAGAAATAAATGGTTACAACAAAACCAGTAGGCGATCTCGTCTACTGGTTTTTCTTTTTTTATAAATTGCTATAATATTCTAACAATTGTAATATTAAGGTATATCTCTTGTTTTCATGCATAGATTGGAGGCAACCAACCATGTTTTTTCAAGATTTTCGTAAGCGTATAAACGAAGAAGAAGGTATTCAATTTCCTTCTAATAGTTATCGTCAAATGGTACTTCAACCTGCCTATGATGAAGCACGTAAGCATTTTTTAGATGCGATGATTCAAATTCATATCGCGCACTTAAAAATGTTACAAGAACAAAACTTAGTAACAGCTGCAGAAGCACGTCAAATCGGTCAAGCCATTCAAAAATTGGATTTAGAATATTATAAAATGCGCGATTATAGCCCGCAGTTTGAGGATTTATTTTTTCGCATTGAAAATAAATTAATTGAGCTTGGAGGAGATATTGCTGGCAACTTACATATTGGGCGTAGCCGAAATGATATGGGAATTGCCATTTATCGTATGACGTTACGTAAAAAAATACTAACGCTCATGCAGGAACTTCTAACACTACGAAACTCACTCCTTGCCTTTGCAGAAGAACATGTCGAAACAATTATGATTGGCTATACACATACGCAGCAAGCACAGCCTACTACATTTGCACACTATTTAAAAGCTGTCATTGATCAATTAACGCGTGACTATAAACGGATGCAAGCCGCTTATTTAACGATTAATCGCAGCAGTATGGGCGCTGCTGCCTTAACAACGACAGGCTTCTCAATTAACCGCGAGCGTATGCAAGAACTCCTTGCTTTTGATGATCTAATTGAAAATGCTTGGGATGCAGTAGCTGGTGCAGATTATATTGCTGAAGCCGCTAGTGTCGTACAACTCGCCGCACTTAATTTAGGTCGCACATCACAGGACTTTTTATTGTGGGCTACACAAGAATTTAATGCTTTCAAACTTGCTAATCCATATGTACAGGTAAGCTCCATCATGCCACAAAAGCGCAATCCTGTTTCGATTGAGCATACTCGTTCCCTACTTTCCTCCGTTGTCGGGGATGCCGGAACTGTATTACAAATGGTACACAATACACCGTTTGGCGACATAGTAGATACCGAAGATGATATGCAGCCGTTTTTATGGCGCGCCATTGATCGTTTAGTCGGTATTTACAAACTATTTGGGAGTTTAATTGTAACGATGGACGTCAATAAAGAAAATTTATTGGAACGCGCCAAAAATAGCTTTGCAAATGTGACCGAGCTGGCAGATACACTCGTTCGATCTGAAGGCATTTCTTTCCGAAAATCGCATAAGATTGTTAGCTTGTGTGTATATGAACTTGTTGCTACTAATGAGGACTCTTTAGCAAATCTCACATGGCAATTAGCAAATGAAAAAAGCTTAGAAGTAACAGGCAAGCCATTACAAATTGACGAGAATGCCTTTTATCAAGCTATTCAACCCGAACATTTCGTTAATATTCGCACGTTAAAAGGAGGTCCATCTCCTACAACGATGCGTGCTTCATTAGTTCAAGCAAAGGATGAATCCGTAGTTCTTGAGCAATGGCTAAATGAAAAGTCTGAGGCGATTGTTCAAGCTGAAACCCGTCTAATAGAAATGTTAAAGGAGTGGAATGAACATGACTAATCGCTATATTTTAGCCGTAGATGGCGGTGCATCGAAAACCGTATTCACGATTCGCACAGTGGATGGCCGTGAAGTTTTTTCAGCGACATCAACAAGTTCCAACTATCAAGCAGTAGGTGTAGAGCAAGTACAGCATCTATTCATTGGTTTACTCCGAAGTGCAGCCGCGCATTTACAGCATTTGCATATCGACGCTGCAATCTTTGCCATTTCAGGTGTGGATACGGCACAAGACAAAAAAATTGTTGAACAAATTATTAACGAAAGTATCACTCGCAGTCCCTTTTCATTCGACCAAGTCATCATCGAAAACGATGTCGAAGGAACATTAAAAGGGCTTGCTGAAAATCATGTAAGTCTACTTATTTCTGGAACTGGCGCAATTTGCTATAGCTATATAAATGAAGAATTTTACCGAGCTGGCGGCTGGGGACACCGAATTGGCGATGAAGGGAGCGGTTACTGGATTGGCAAACATATCGCTAAAGCCATTTTTCGCGCTGCTGATGGTCGCAACAAACCGACTAAACTGACGGACATTTTATTACGAGCTCACCACGTTACAACAACGGATGAATTATATAATCTCATTTATTCATCTGACTACACGAATGCCCGACTTGCTAGCTTTGGCTCTTACTTGCAAGAAGGTGTGGAAATGAACGATACAGTCGCTCAATTTATAGCCAAAAAAGCGGCAGATGAGCTCGTATTATTGGCAAAAACCGTGTTGAACCGTGCGAACTATACAAATGGACAGCATACCCTTTATTTAAATGGCGGTGTGTTAAAAAACAATCCATGTATTACCGAGCAAGTCATAGACCAACTGCAACAAGCTTACCCAGATTTGACAATCTTACTATGTGAGGAAAAACCAATTGAAGTCATCTTTAAACGTGGCGTGAATGAGCTTTCTAAAAAAATAGAGCAATAAAAATAGGGCAGAGACGTTGAATTGCAACGTTTTCGCCCTTTTTGCTTATTTTTATCAATGATAACATCGTCATTGTGTCTAATTAAACTTTCCATCTACTAACTTTTTAGCTTCTTGTTTCATGTCATCCGTTATGGATAAATAAACTTTCCCAAGTGCCGTTAAAATAACGAACACATCATCCGTCAAACCTACAAGTGGTAAAAAATCGGCCACTAAATCAAATGGCAAAATAAAATACCCGAGCGCTGCTAACACGATAAGTTTATTTGACTTTGACATATCCGGACTTTTTAGGGCAACAAATAATGTAGCCGCTGCATGCAATGCTTTATAGCCAAGGCTGCCACCAAAATTTTTAAATTTATTTAAAAACTTTTTATCTGAATAATGTTTTTCATTTCCTGTTATCATTTTATCGAAATTGTATTGTTCTTTCAAAACAATTCCCCTTTCAACGACTTATAATACAAATACTAAAGTTGCTACATTAGTTTGTAGTAATTTATTTACGTTTTCGCTTAAAAATAGTTTCATTTTTAGTATTGCCCGCTCTTATAAAATTCACCCAAATTTGATGCATTATTTTAGACGAGTCAAGTATTTCATCATAATAAATAATAGAATTTTTTCGTAGCTTCGCATGGCCAATCGGTACTTCATAAAGTGGAACCTTTCGTTTAATCGCTTCAACTAGCATGTTCGTATCATAACGGAACGATTCTCCCTTCACCTTATATAGCCAAGTTAAATATTCCCGTGGAATGTAACGAAGTCCTGTTTGTGTATCAAGTAAACGCTTTTGGAATAGCAGTTCAAAAAGCATCGAATTTGCCCGATTTTGAAGCTGATTAACAAAAGGGTAATTCGAACTTTTAAAATCACGTACACCTAAAATAATGCCGTCCGAAAAAATTTTCGTACTCGACAACACCTGTTCCACATCCAATATCGAATGTTGCCCATGCGCTCCAACCGTAATAATCCCTTTTGCACGTGATGTTGAATTCAGTATATATTCCATCCCGGTTTTAATGGCACGACCTTTACCACAGTTTTTTTCATGTGTTAAAACAATACAACCACCATTATGTAATGTTTCAAAAATCCCTTTATATTTTTCATTACTACCATCATCAATTACAATCACTTTTTCAACGGATAACGCCTTCAATTTCTCAGTAAAGTCCACAATCGCGGGCAATGGGTTCAATGCAGGAATTATGACAATAACCGGTTCCATTTAGCAAGCTCCTTTAATAAATTCATAAGTAAGTTTAAGTGTATCTGGAATTAACAGGTAATTCAATGTGTAGAGGGAATTGTCATAATAAAATGTTTGTCCGAAGCCTTTTACAGTAAATATAAGTTTATACTAATATGAATACACTCAAATTTGTGGAGGAACAAACATGAATAAATTCAATTTAGCTGGAAAAAAAGAAATCGCCAAAACCCTTTTAAGTTATAAATTTGCTATCGATGAAATTAGTACGAAAATAACAATTTTAGAAGAAGAGTTTCGTTTGATTAATGAATATAGCCCAATTGAGCATGTAAAAACCCGTGTAAAAAATCCAAAGAGTATTTTAAAAAAGATGAAAAAAAAGAATATAGATTGGTCCATTCAAGCAGTTGAAGAACATATCCGCGATATAGCAGGTGTTCGAATTGTTTGTTCTTTTGAGGAAGACATTTATCGTATCGCAGAAATGTTATGTAAGCAAAGTGACATTACTCTTATCGACAAAAAAGACTATATTAAAAAACCAAAAGGCAATGGCTATCGTAGTTTACATTTGATTGTAAAAATACCGATTTTCCTATCCGAAGGTATACGCCATGTATTTGTTGAACTACAGATTCGTACAATTGCGATGGACTTCTGGGCAAGTTTAGAACATAAAATTTACTATAAATACAATAAAGAAGTTCCACAGCACATTAAACTTGGCTTAAAAGAAGCAGCCGATCAAGCTGCCGCATTAGATAATAAAATGGCTGTACTTAATAAAGAAATTAATATATTAAAAGAACTTGATGATACAAATGAAGAAGAAAATATGGATAAGTATATCCGTGAGTTTTTATCGTTTAATGTAAAAGCATAGACGAAAATTTGTGTGTTTTAAAAGGACGGGCTTCTCTAATTAGTAGTCGAATGTAGTATCCTAATTCATGCACTAGCACATCAACCACGTCGTATGTATTTACTCGTATAGCTTAATCGAATTGTGCTTTCACATGGCCATGTTGTGCAGCGAGACGATATCATTTGGCTGCTTCCTTATAATCTTGTGCTGTTCCTTCGCCATTATACTGTACAAAAAAGGACTTGGAGTTGCACAAGATTATACCGAAGCCACGCGTTGGTTAAAAAAATCAATCGAACAAGAGTTATAAAAAAGAAGGCCAGGCGTATAAATTTACGCCTGGCTTTCTTGTCATTTAACGTTTTACAAACTGGCTAATTTGCTCAGAAAATAATTGTACTGCTCCATCAATATCAACAGTTTGATTTTGCTCCTGTAACGCTTCACCAATAGCAATAATCGCTTGTTCTAACATCAATGCTGTTGTATTGCCCATATGTCCAATTCGGAATGCCTTCCCTGCTAAATGCGCCAAAGCACCCGCGACAATAACACCACGACTTGCTAGACTTTCTCTAAATACCACATCCTCTACCCCTTCAGGATATAAAATACAGCTTAATGTAGGAGCAGCTACCAATTCATCAGCTAATGGAAGCATTCCATAACTACGAAGTGCATTGCGTACTGCTTTACCAAATGCATAATGACGTGCTTCACGCTTCTCCATACCTTCTTCTAATACAATTTCTAACGCCTTATCATACGCATAAATTAAATTTACTGGTGGCGTCGCAAAATACATCGCGGGGTTTGCCATAATAGTACGCCAATTATGTATATCGGCATAATACGCAGGTACTGCCTCCATTAGTGCTCGTGCTTTCAATGCTTGTGGACTAAATGCCACAATTGCAAGACCTGGTGGAATTCCAATTGCCTTTTGAGATCCTGTTAGCACGATATCAATTTTATACGTTTCATTGTCTCCATACGCTTTTGCCATATCTTCCTGAAGTGCTGCTGTTGCTACAACGCCATCGACAATAACAAGGGCACCTGCTGCCTTTATAATTGGTACAAGCTCCTCCAAATCTGAAGACACACCTGTTGATGTATCGGCATGCGTAATCGTTACCGCTTTATATGTGTTTTTTTGTAACGCCTTTTTGATAATGTTCACATCTACTCGCTCGCCCCACGTTGCTTGCAGTACATCTACTTCAATACCAAAAGCTTTGGCAAGTGGTGTAAAACGGTCTCCAAAATAGCCCTGACTAATAACTAACATTCGCTCGCCCTTAGCGACCGTGTTCACGATAGCCATTTCCATTGCAAGTGTCCCTGAACCCGCAACAACGTACACTTCTCCGTCTGTATTAAATAGTTTCTTCGTGTTAGCAATTGCATTTTTAAATATTTCAACAAAACGAGGATCTGTATGACCACGCGTTTCACTTGCTAATGCATCATAAATTTCATCTACGACTGGTGTGGGACCTGGGACAAGCAGTAACTCTTTATTTTTCACCAAACTATCCCCTTTCTCTAGAAACAGAAAATGCCCTTCTAGCCTCATCAAAACTAGAAAGACATTGTTCCTTTATGTTGGGAGGCAATCCCGTTCTAAACCGCTTTCCAATTCGATTTAGAAAATGTATAGTAGAATTGTTCAAAGTTTCAAAATCCATGAATGAAAGTACTTATACAATTTCATCGCTACTTTTAAAATGAACGAATTAGTCGGTTCGGCATTACGACTATTTTCATACGCTTGTTCCCCAACAGCGTTTCAAAAAAGCAATCAAAAAGTGGAAGTTTTTCATAAAGACTTAACGCAGTACTCCGTTTTGGGGGTCACCCCACAACACTGCGACCAAAAAATATCTTTCTTATACGAATTGTTCAGATTCAGTTGAACCAGCCATTGCAGTAGTAGAAGACTGACCCCCTGAAATTGTTTGCGACACTTCATCAAAGTATCCAGTACCCACTTCACGTTGGTGACGCGTTGCAGTATAACCTTTACTTTCAGCCGCAAACTCTGCTTGTTGTAGCTTAGAATAAGCAGCCATACCATTGTCTTTGTAGTCATGTGCAAGCTCAAACATTGAGAAGTTTAAGCTGTGGAAGCCTGCCAATGTAATAAATTGGAACTTGTAACCAAGCTTTCCTAATTCACGTTGGTACTCAGCAATTTCTTCATCTGATAATTTTGATTTCCAGTTGAATGAAGGTGAGCAGTTATACGCTAACATTTTTCCTGGGAATTTTTCGTGGATTGCTGTAGCGAACTCACGAGCTTCTTCTAATGACGGGTGAGATGTCTCACACCAGATTAGATCTGCATATGGTGCATATGCTAAACCACGAGCGATTGCTTGCTTAATACCTGGTTTTGTACGGTAGAAGCCTTCTGGAGTACGCTCACCAGTTAAGAAGTCCGCATCACGTGGATCGATATCAGAAGTGACCATATCAGCAGCATCTGCATCTGTACGCGCAATTAGGATTGTATCTACGCCCATAACGTCTGCTGCCAAACGTGCTGCAACTAAGTTACGAACTGCATTTTGAGTTGGAAGTAATACTTTACCGCCTAAGTGACCGCATTTTTTCTCCGAAGCTAATTGATCTTCTAAGTGAACACCTGCTGCTCCAGCTTCAACCATGCCTTTAACAAGCTCAAATACGTTTAGTGGACCACCAAAGCCTGCTTCAGCGTCAGCTATGATTGGTGCGAACCAGTCAAAACTATCTTCACGGCCTTCTGCATGATCAATTTGGTCAGCACGTTGTAATGCTTGGTTAATACGCTTTACAACTTGCGGTACAGAGTTTGCTGGATATAACGATTGGTCTGGATACATTTGACCAGCCACATTTGCATCCGCTGCTACTTGCCACCCCGATAAGTAGATTGCTTGTAAACCCGCCTTAACTTGTTGTACCGCTTGGTTACCCGTTAAAGCACCTAAAGCATTAATAAATGGCTCTTCATGTAAAGAGTTCCATAAGCGTGTAGCACCTTTTTTTGCTAATGTTTGCTCTTGTACGAAGGAACCTTGTAACTTTACAACCTCCTCAGCTGTATAGCCACGCTCAATACCTTCCCAACGTTTGTTTTCTGCCCAATCTTTTTTTATAGCTTCAATTCTTTCCTGACGAGTTGTCATGATTCATTTCCACCTTCCTATTTGTGTAAAAATATTCTGTTAGGAAAATTGTTATATACCTGTTCCATAACAGTTATGCTTGCTGTAAAATAATATATAACAGAATCTTTTAATTTTCATTATTTTCTGACAAAACGGAATTATTTCAGGATGAAATACCTTATAATCAAGATGAATTACTAAATTTTGGATGGTACAGAGGGGGATTTTTGAAATGGAATGGAATAAAGATGAATTTATTAAAAATACTTTGGAACAGTATAAAATTATTTTAGAAGATTGGATTCCTGAGGACGCATCAATCGCAATTGCCGTTAATGACACCATCATTTATTTCCGATCGAAACATCATAACTTTTCACTACAGATTGGTTCCAAAGTTCCTGAAGATAGTATTGCCTATAAAGTTTTACACACAAAACAAAAAGTAGATGCCGTTATTGATAATACATTTTTTGAAACACCTTACTACGCAATCGGCTATCCCATTACGATCGATGGCGAATTGGGTGCATTAGTTGTTATATTACCACCACTTTTCAAAGTAGAAGGCCCTAATCTATACCATTTCTTAACGGGGAAACAAGAAGAAAACTGGATACCTATCCCCATTGAACAAATATCCTATATCGAAAGCTTACAAAAAAGGACTTGGTTTTATAATGACGGAGAACAATATAAAACATCTGTTACACTAAAAGAATTACAAACACGCTTACCTAGTACATTTATTCGAATTCACCGATCTTACATTATTAATATATATTATATAAAAAGGATTACGCGTGATATAACTTCGAATTTCCTAGTACAGTTAAAAGATGGTACAGAATTGCCCGTTAGCCAATCGTATATAAATCAGTTACGTACCGTATTAGAATTTTAAAAGAGTTAAAAAATGAACACAAAAAAACCACTGATTTCTCAGTGGTTTTACTTTTGCGAAGCGACGTCCTACTCTCACAGGGGGAAACCCCCAACTACCATCGGCGCTAAAGAGCTTAACTTCTGTGTTCGGTATGGGAACAGGTGTGACCTCTTTGC
>JAZUES010000234.1:0-18581 GCA_045640265.1 Solibacillus sp. | reverse complement strand
CGTTGACCGCCACTAAACTGGTGTGGATAACGCTTCGCATGATAGGCACTCAACCCGACAATTTCTAAGTATTCATGTACTTTCTTTTTACGTTCTTTAGCATTGCCTATCCCATGCACGATGAGTGGTTCTTCTAGTATTTTTTCAACGGTATGTCTCGGATTTAACGAAGCATACGGATCTTGGAATACCATTTGGATGTCACGACGAGCTTTACGCAGTTGTTCCGAATTTAGCTTCGTCAATTCCACACCATCAAATGTAACCGAACCATTTGTAGGCTCATGAAGTCGCATAATCGCACGACCCGTTGTCGATTTGCCACAGCCAGATTCTCCAACAATACCAAGCGTTTCTCCTTCAAATAACTCAAATGACACATCATCGACTGCTTTCACATCACCAACATGACGAGAAAATATGCCCTGACGAATCGGAAAATATTTTTTTAAGTTCTCAACTTTCAACAGCACTTTCGACATGTGTATGACTCCCTTCTACATCCAGCAAGAAACATCGTGCTTTATGTGATGAAGATGTTTCATAGTGTGGTGGATTTTCCATCATGCATCGTTCATGTGCAAATTCACAACGTGGTGCAAAACGGCAGCCAGTCTTAATTGAACCCGGCTTCGGAACATTACCAGGAATTGAATAAAGTGAATCCTTTTTAAAACGCATGTCCGGTACAGATTGAATGAGACCTTTTGTATACGGATGTTGTGGATTTTTGAAGATTTCATTGACAGGTGCTTCTTCAACAATTTGTCCAGCATACATAACAATGACACGTTCACATGTTTCCGCCACTACCCCTAAATCGTGAGTTATCAGAAGTACCGCTGTATTAAGACGTTCATTTAATTCACGTATTAATTTTAAAATTTGTGCTTGAATTGTTACATCTAACGCAGTCGTAGGTTCATCTGCAATCAGAACTTTCGGATTACAAACGAGTGCCATAGCAATCATGACACGCTGACGCATTCCTCCAGACAATTGATGTGGATAATCCTTTATAAGCTCCTCAGCACGAGGTAATCCAACAAGTTTCATCATTTCAATTGCTCGATTTTTTGCCTCTTTTTTTGACCATTTCGGGTGATGAATTGATATTGCTTCTACTAACTGATTCCCAATCGTAAAGAGTGGATTCAGCGAAGTCATCGGCTCTTGGAAAATCATCGCTATATCATTTCCTCGGATTTTCCGCATTTGCTTGTCACTAAACTTTGAAATATCTTCACCTTTCAATAAAATTTCGCCGTTCGTAATTTTTCCAGGTGGACTTGGCACTAACCCCATAATGGATAACGATGTTACACTTTTTCCACAACCTGATTCTCCTACTATTGCAAGAACTTCTCCTTCATGAATTGAAAAGCTAATACGCTCCACAGCTGCTACATTTCCACTATCGGTAAAAAAGGTTGTTTCAAGCTCTTTTACTTCAAGAATGGCTTTTCGACTCAAACGACCACCTCTATTATCAGAAAATTAAAAGTATTTTAACATATTTTATTATACGTTTTGGTAATTTACAACATTATTGTAAAATATGTATATTAAAGTTGGATTAAACTTATTTTTTCTACGAACTTCTCTTTTAAAATATTAAATTGGAATATAAGTAGTGTGCTTCATCTAAAAAAAATAGGCTATCTCTTATCCAAACTTTCTGATAAAAGATAACCTATGTTCTTTAGCTATATTAAATATAAATTAGTTTTTCATTTTTGGATCAAGTGCATCACGTAATCCATCACCCATTAAGTTGAAGCCAACAACCGTTAACATAATCGCTAAACCTGGGAAAATCATAGCCCATGGCGCGTTAATAAAGAAAATACGCGCATCCGCTAACATTTTGCCCCACTCTGCTTGAGGTGCTTGTGCGCCAAGACCTAAGAAGCCAAGTGAAGCTGCTTCAATAATCGCTGTCGCAATAGCTAGTGTTCCTTGAACGATAACTGGTGTCATTGAGTTCGGTAAAATATGTTTCCATAAAATACGCGCATTTTTCATCCCAATGGCTTTTGCAGCTAATATGTATTCCTCTTCTTTAATCATTAATACACGAGAACGAATTAATCGTCCAAAAGTTGGTACGTTTATAATCGCAATCGCAAGTAATGCATTTTGCAGTGATGGACCTAAAATCGATACAACTGCAATCGCAAGTAATATACTCGGGAACGCAAGCATAATATCAAAAACACGCGAAATGACTGTGTCTATCCAACGACCGTAATAACCAGCAATAATCCCAAAAAAACTACCCGCAATGACAGATAAGATTACTGCTGAAAAACCAACGATTAACGAAATACTAGCTCCATATAAAATACGTGAGAATATATCACGTCCTAAATCATCCGTTCCAAACCAGTGCTTACTAGAAGGAGATAATAAACGGTCCGCTAATGCTTGGTCATTCATTCCGTATGGAGCAATGAATGGACCAACAGTTGCTAAAATAATAAAGAACACAACAATGACTGCTCCAAACACAGCAGCTTTATTCTTTTTAAAGTTTCGCCACGCTTCTTTCCATGGACCAGCAACTTTTTCAGATTGTGTGTTTTTTGTTGTTGTTTTTACTGCTATTTCTGACATGCTTTTTCCTCCTCCTTCTAGTCGTATTTAATACGTGAATCGATGACAGAATATAAAATATCTACAAGTAAATTGATCATTACAAATATGAACGCAACGATTAGAATACCCGATTGAATTACCGTATAGTCACGATAGCCGATTGCTTCGTAAATGTATCGACCAATTCCCGGCCAACTGAAAATTGTTTCTGTTAAAATGGCACCACCTAAAAGTGAACCAAGTTGTAAGCCGATAATTGTTAATACTGGAATTAATGCGTTTTTCAAGGCATGTTTATAAACAACAACAAACATTTTTTGTCCTTTTGCACGTGCTGTACGTACATAATCTGAACGCATTACTTCTAGCATTGAAGAACGGGTCATACGGGCAATAATTGCCATTGGAATCGTTGCTAATGCGATACCCGGTAAAATTAAATGTTTTAGCGATACAACAAATTGATCCATTCTTCCTTGAATTAATGTATCAATTAAATTAAAGTGTGTAATCGCCGTAATCGGGTCGCGAACTTCTTCACGTCCTGAAGTTGGAAGCCAGCCTAAGTTAATACTGAAAACCCATTGTTCCATTAATCCTAACCAGAAAATTGGCACCGATACACCGATTAACGCAATGATCATTGCCACATAATCAAACCAAGAGTTTTGGAACCAAGCTGAAATAATCCCTGCGTTCATACCAACAATAACTGCTATAATAATCGCAAAAAATGCAAGTTCAAATGTTGCTGCTAAGTAAGGCCAAACCTCACTTGAAATTGCCTGTTTAGTTCGTAAAGATTCTCCTAAATCCCCAGTTAATAGACCTTTTAAATAATCAAAATATTGCACGTACCAAGGATTATCTAGACCTAGTTTTGCATTTAATGCCGCCACTGCTTCTGCTGTAGCTTGCTGACCTAAAATGACTTGTGCTGGATTCCCTGGAATCGCGCGGATAATTAAGAATACGACAAATGTCATCCCGAGTAGTACCGGTATTAAGTGTAAAAGTCTTTTCCCTATGTAGTGAAGCATTGTCTTCACCTCTCCATTAAAAATAATTAGAAAGGAAGGTCAGGCAAGAAACCTTCCTTCCTCCTCTTTAAAGATTACTGAACCGAAACATTTTCTAAAGATTCTGAACCAGTTGGGTGTGGAATGTAACCAGTTACTGTTTTAGAAGCACCTAACAGTGGTGTAGAGTGTGCTAAGTTAACCCAAGGAGCGTCATCTTTAATGATTTCTTGTGCTTGTTTGTATAGTTCATTACGTTTTTCTTCATCTACTTCAGATTGAGCAGCAACTAATAATTTGTGTAACTCATCATTTGAGTAGTAGCTATAGTTGTTTGCGCCAATATTATCTTGATCTAATAATGCATATAAGAAGTTGTCAGCGTCACCGTTGTCACCTGTCCAGCCTAAAAGATATGCATCTGCTTCACCTTTAGAAGCTTTGTCTAAATATGTAGCCCATTCGTATGTCACGATTTTAGATGGCATACCAACATCTGCTAAGTTCTTTTGAATAGCTTCTGCAATTTTTTGACCGTCTGGCATGTATGGACGAGCTACAGGCATTGCCCATAATTCGATTGCTTTGCCGTCATAACCAGCTTGTGCTAATAACTCTTTTGCTTTTTCTGGGTTATATTCATAATCTTCAATTTCATCGTTAAAGCCTGATACTGAAGATGGCATTGGGTTTTTCGCCACATCTGCACGACCTTCGAAGAATGCATCAACGATTGATTGTTTATCGATTGCGTAGTTTACTGCTTGACGTACTAATTTGTTATCAAATGGTGCACGATTTGTTGTTAAACCTAAGTAACCAATGTTCATAGATGGACGTTCGATTAATTGTAAATCAGCATTACCTTCGATTTGAGAAGCATCTGATGGGTTAATACCGTCAGCTAAATCGATTTCACCAGTAACAAGTGCATTTAAACGCGTAGAGTTATCAGGAATTGCACGGAAGATAACTTTATCAAGTTTTGGTAAACCTTCTTGCCAATAGTTTTCGTTTTTTTCTAATGTAATAGAGTCATTGCGTTTCCATTCAACGAATTTGAATGGACCTGTACCTACTGGGTTATCACCGAAAGTATCTGGATTTGCTTCAAATGCTGTTGGAGAAGCAATACCAAACGCTGCCATGGCAATGTTTTTTAAGAATGGTGCTTGTGGACGAGTTAATGTCATCACAACAGTTAAGTCATCTGTTGCTTCTACAGAAGAAATGATATCTTGTCCTTCTGCTTTGAACATTGAAGTATAGTAAGCGAATTCTTCATCAGCACCTTCACTCCAACGCTTAAAGTTTTTCACAACAGCTTCTGCATTAAAGTCAGTACCATCATGGAATTTAACGCCATCTTGTAAATGGAATGTGTAAGTTAAACCATCTTTAGAAACTTCCCACTCTTTCGCAAGACCGGCTTCTACAGTTGTATCTTCATCACTAAAGTTAAGTAACGTTTCAAAAATGTTTTGTGTTACTTTAATTGATTCGCCGTCTGTAACCACCGCATTATCAAGCGATACTGAGTCACCGCCGCGTCCAAATACTAAAACTTGATCTTGTGCTTGATCGTTGCCTTCGCCTTTATCAGCCGAGTCGTCTCCGCCACATGCTGCAAGAACGGAGATAACAAGTAATAACATTAGGCCTAATGACCAAAATTTGTTTTTCATCATTGAAAAACCTCCTAATTCCTTTAATTTATATCATTGCGCTTGTTCATCATATAAATGACAAGCTACAGAATGACCTGGTTTAATTTCTCTTAATACTGGTGCTACTCTTTTACACGCTTCTGTCGCAAATGGACAACGTGTATGGAATGTACAGCCTGTCGGTGGATTTGATGGGCTCGGAATATCACCATTTAATAACATTTGATTTCCTTTATACTCTGGATCAGGAATTGGAACCGCTGATAGTAATGCTTGTGTGTAAGGATGCAATGGTTTTTCATAAAGTGATTCACTCGTTGAAAGCTCTACCATACGTCCTAAATACATCACACCAACACGGTCACTAATATGTCGCACAACCCCTAAATCATGGGCAATAAAGATATACGTCAATCCTAAATCTTCTTGAAGCTTTTTCATTAAATTCAGTACTTGCGCCTGAATCGAAACATCCAGTGCTGATACTGGTTCATCTGCTATAATCAGCTTTGGATTTGTCATAAGCGCTCTTGCAATGCCGATACGTTGGCGTTGGCCCCCACTGAATTGGTGTGGGTAACGCTTGGCATGATATTCACTGAGCCCTACGATTTTCAAATAATCCAGTACTTTCTTTTTACGTTCAGTCGCATTCCCAATACCATGAACAATTAACGGCTCTTCTAAAATTTTGCCAATCGAATGTCGAGGATTTAACGAAGCGTAAGGATCTTGGAATACCATTTGAATGTCACGACGCATCTTTCGCATTGCTTCATCAGATAAAGCAGTTAAATCGTTTCCATCAAAAAGAATTGTTCCTTCTGTTGGATTGGTTAATCGCATGAGTACACGGCCAGTTGTCGATTTACCACAACCCGATTCCCCTACAATTCCTAATGTTTCACCCTCATATACTTCAAAGGAAACATTATCCACCGCTTTCACACTGCCCGTTACTCGAGACAATACTCCCGAACGAATTGGAAAATATTTTTTTAAATTTTCTACTTTTAATAGCACTTTTTTTGTCATGATTGTACAGCCTCCTCCGCTAAGAAGCAGCGTGTTTTGTGTGTCGCTGAAACATCATATAATACAACATTTTCTTCTCTACAGCGTGCTGTCGCAAATTGGCAGCGTGGCGCAAAACGACATCCATGTGAGATGGAACCAGGCTTCGGTACGCTACCAGGAATTGAATATAGACTATCCTTTTTAAAACGCATATCGGGTACGGATTGGATTAAGCCTTGCGTATATGGATGCTGTGGATTCTTAAAAATTTCATTAACTGGCGCTTCTTCAACAACTTGACCCGCATACATGACAACAACACGTTCACATGTTTCTGCAACAACTCCCAAGTCATGGGTGATTAGCATAATCGCCGTATTTAATCGTTCATTTAAATCACGCATTAACTTTAAAATTTGTGCTTGGATTGTTACGTCGAGTGCCGTTGTTGGTTCATCTGCAATTAACACTTTCGGATCACATACCAATGCCATCGCAATCATGACACGTTGACGCATACCACCTGATAATTGGTGTGGGTATTCATCAATTAATTCTTCTGCCCGCGGTAAACCTACAAGCTTCATAATTTCAATGGCACGTCCACGAATTTGTTTTTTTGACCAAGATTTATTATGTATACGAATTGCTTCGGATAATTGATTACCAATCGTGAATAAAGGATTAAGAGAAGTCATCGGCTCTTGGAAAATCATTGCAACATCTTTACCGCGAACTGTACGCATCTCTTTATCTGTTAATTTTGTTAAATCACGATCACGTAATAAAATTTCGCCACCTGTTATTTTTCCAGGAGGGCTCGGTACTAATCCCATAATTGAAAGTGAGGTTACACTTTTACCACAACCCGATTCTCCTACAACCCCAAGAATTTCACCTTCATGAATATTGAAACTAACATTGTCAATCGCTCTTACTGCGCCATCGTCTGTGAAAAAGGTTGTCTCTAAACCTTTCACTTCAAGAAGTACATTGCGTGTCATCTTGCTCTCTCCTTTTTCTGACAATAGATTTTAGAATAGTCACAATAATATACCAATAAAACGTTTTTTACAATATTCAAAATAATAAAATCTTACAGAAAATTAGGTTAAAACTCATTAATTCGCTTAATTTAACCTCTTTTGCATACCATTTTTATATTTATTCGCTTTTTTAAAATACCATTTTCTCTCTTTAGATATAATAAAAGACTGTTTATGTTTGATTTTTTCAACATAAACAGTCTTTTGCTTTTTATATTATTTTTGTGTAAGGAGTTTTTTTGAACTACTTAAAAATTTTTATTAGTCTAAATGTTGCACTTGGAAAAGGTTATAATATACCCCTTCTTGTTGCATCAATTGACCATGATTACCTGACTCTACAATTTCTCCGTTTTCGATAACAAAAATTTTGTCTGCATGAGTAATTGTAGAAAGTCTGTGTGCAATCACAATTGTGGTTCTGTCATGCGCTAAGCGATCTAATGAATCTTGTATTAATGCTTCACTTTCTAAATCTAATGCTGAAGTAGCCTCATCCAACACTAAAATCGGCGGGTTTTTTAAGAATACTCGTGCAATCGCAACACGTTGCTTTTGACCACCCGATAATTTCACGCCCCGCTCGCCTACCTTAGTATTATAGCCGTCTTGTAAATTCATTATGAAATCATGTGCATTCGCTGCTTTTGCTGCAGCGATAATTTGTTCATCTGTTGCACCAGGATTCCCCATTAGAATATTTTGCTTTACGGAATCACTAAATAATATATTATCTTGTAGAACAATCCCAATTTGTGAGCGCAATGATTCAATCGTTACATCTTTAATATTGATATTGTCAATATTCACTGCACCTGTTGTTGCATCATAAAATCGTGGAATTAAACTGACTATGGTTGATTTTCCTCCACCACTCATTCCGACAAACGCTACAGTTTGTCCTGGTTCAATGGTAAAATCGACGTTATTTAAAATCGTCTTACCATTGTCCTCATATTGAAATGAAACGTGGTCAAATTGTAATTTTCCTTTTGCAGGTGGTAAATCAATCGCATTTTCTTTATTTTGAACATCATATTTTTCATCCATTAATTCAAACATACGGTCCATCGATGCAATCGATTGCGTTAATGTTGTCGATGAACTTACTAGTCGACGTAGCGGTCCGTAAAGTCGTTCAATATACGCATAAAACGCGACCATTACCCCAATTGAAAGATTCCCATTTAAATATTGATAACCTGCGAAACCAATAACGATTAAAGGTGCCATATCTGTAATTGTATTCACGACAGCAAAGGACTTAGCATTCCAGCGTGAGTGCGCTAAAGCTTTATCTAAAAACTCTCCATTTGTTTCATCGAAAATTTGTTGTTCATGCTTCTCAAGTGTGAAGCTCTTAATAATACTCATTCCTGCAACACGTTCATGTAAATAACTTTGGACACCCGCAAGTGCTTGAGAACGTTCACGTGTTAAACTACGTAATTTACCGAAGAAAAACTTCACGCTAAATGCATAAAACGGTAACGCAATGAGCGAAACAATTGTCAGCTTGATATCCATCGAAAACATAATGCCGATTACTATTAAGATTGTGGCAAGGTCTAACCATAAATTCATAAGTCCTGTCATAACAAAGTTTTTCGTTTGCTCAACATCGTTAATAACACGTGAAATGACCTCTCCAGCACGTGTATTCGCGTAATACTTTAAACTTAATTTTTGTAGGTGCCCGTACAATTCTTTACGGATATCAAATAAAATATTATTACTTAAATTTTGTGCAAAGTATTGGCGGTAATATTCAATTGGCGGACGGATAATAAAGAATACGACAAGTGCGATTCCTATCCACGTAAACAATTGATCCGTTTTTTCTTGCTTTGTTAATACTTCACTTAATAACACATCATCTAAAATTACTTGCAGAAGCCATGGTAAAAACAATGGAATCGCAAATTTCATTATCCCGATAACGATCGTTAAAAAAAGTAAAAACTTATATGGTTTTACAAAACGCATATATCGTTTAATACTATTCAATGCAAAACACTTCCCCCTTCAGTCAATTTTGCAACAGTCCCTATCATATCATAATTCCCTACTTTCTTATGATGGTTACACTTATTATCTTTACCCCGAAACGAAAAGAAAAACACAAGTAAACGCTCTTAAACGCTCGCTTGTGTCTTACCTACTCTTTATTTGCTTGAATTTCACTTAGTAACTCGTAACGGTTCGTCCAGGATTGAATAAAGTCAGGTGCAAATGGTCCACGTCGTTGTTCAATCCAACTAATTAACGTCTTCACATTGCGTTTTAGGATTTTATCAATCACTTCTGGATAATTCATTTCTTTTTTGTGCTGCTCGTATTCATCTTCATCTAATAATGTGTAACTCATATCCGGGAACACTTTTACATCTAAATCATAGTCGATGTACTTTAAGCAATTATTATCAAAGGCAAAAGGAGAGCTAATATTACAATAGTAGTAAACACCGTCTTCTCTTAGCATACAAATAATATTGAACCAAAGCTCTGCATGAAAATAACAAATAGATGGTTCTCTAGTCAACCAAGTTCGTCCATCTGATTCCGTTACGAGTGTTCTTTCATTCGCACCGATAATGATATTTTTAGTTGCCTTTAAAACCATCGTTTCTTGCCAGACACGGTGGATACTACCATTGTGCTTGTAACTATGTATTTGTATCGTTTCTCCCTCAATCGGTAATGCCATCTGAAGCCCCACCTTTTCGTCGTAGCTAAAAATTCTAGCGGTCTTTATTGTATTATAACAATGCTTTGGCAAAACTTGTAGTTCGAATACTATTATTTTCATTATTGTTTGAAAAAAACCACAATTTTTTGACAAAAAGAAAAAAGCACATTCAAGTGAATGTGCTTTTCCATAAAATTTACTATATAATTTTCATAATTGAGCCTTAAAAATTGTTGTTATTACGTTTAGCAAATTGAATGTTCTGTTGTTCTTGCTCACGCTTTTGTTTTTGTTTTTGTTGCTCTACATCGTTAAAGTTTTGATCTTGTCCAAACTCTTCACGATTATTTTGTTGATTTTTTGAGAATGAATTGTTGTTGTTTTGGTTGTTTTGGTTATTGTTGTTGTTGTTTTGGTTGTTTAAATTGTTTTGATTGTTCTTCATCTATATCACCTCCATGACCATTATTTTGGTCGGAGGTGTAATGAAATATGCATGAGGATTTGATAAATATTTTTGAAATTGTTTTGTTTTCTACTTTAGTTTATCCCAAATTTTTAGCATGGGCACCGGCATTGGTAACGTAGCAATTTGTTCTTTGGTGAAAAATGCAGCACCTTCTGGTAACGTTCCTTCACTACTAATACAATCGACTAAATGACTTTCAATTTGCCATTTCAAATGGGAAAATACATGTTTAAAATTGACAACTGGCACTGCTAATTGTTTATCTAAAATAAGTCCATATTGCTGTTCGATTTTTGAAAAACTATCCTCGTCTTCTACACGTTCCACCATAATAAACTGCCACATGTTCGCAAGCAGTCCATCACTAGGACGCTTTTCCATTAAAAATTTACAAGAGGCATCACGTACGACTAACACGTCATAATCGACACTTTTTATTTTCACTTTTTTTGATTTTACAGGTAAGGTTGATGGATCACCCTCTTGGAATACTGTGCAATACTCACGAACTGGACACAGTAAGCATTTCGGTGAAGTTGGTGTGCAAATAACCGCGCCTAGTTCCATTAATCCTTGGTTAAATGCAGATGTATTTTTGGAATCAATTAATTCTGTCACAGCTTCCTCAAAAATTTTCTTTGTTTTCGGTAAAGCGATATCGGCGTTGATGTTTAATACGCGACTCAATACGCGCATAACATTCCCATCAACAGCATGCTCAGGCTTTCCGTATGCAATGCTTAAAATCGCCCCAGCTGTATAGGGACCTACACCTTTTAGTTTTGATATATCGACACGATTGTCCGGTACTTTTCCGCCGTACGTTTCGACTACTTCTCTTACACCTGCTTGTAAATTGCGCGCACGAGAATAATAGCCAAGACCTTCCCACATTTTTAAAAGTTCTTCTTCTGGTGCATAAGCTAAGTTTTCTGCTGCTGGGTATTTTTCTATAAAGCGGTTGTAGTAAGGAATAACAGTATCCACTCTCGTTTGCTGCAACATCACTTCAGACACCCAAATTTTATAGGGTTCTTTTGTGTGACGCCACGGCAAATCACGTTGTTCTTTTGTAAACCATTCGACTAATGCTTTTTGAAATTGTTTTGTATATTGGTAGTTCAAAATGTCCTCCAAAAATTCGATTTTATTTCCCTAAAAAAGGGTATATTATAAAGATAAGAACCATTGTTAAATATTTCCGTTCTATAACGGTTCCACTAACGAGGGGATGATAAATTTGGATTCAGGCACACATTTCGTTATGGGAATTGCTTTAGGTGGGTTGGCGCTCGCTGATCCGGTCATAGCAGATCATTCTATTACCTTTACCGCAGTTATGATTGGTACCATTCTCGGGTCTCAAGTACCTGACATTGATACCATTTTAAAGCTTCGTAATAATGCAGTATATATTCGCCATCATCGTGGCATTACACACTCAATTCCCGCCGTATTTTTATGGCCATTACTGATTACTGGTGTAATATCACTTTTATTCTCAAATGCAGATGTTTTTCATTTATGGTTATGGACACAGCTCGCTGTTTTTTTACATGTATTTGTTGATATTTTTAATGCTTATGGTACACAAGCATTTCGTCCGTTTTCAAAAAAATGGGTAGCACTTGGTGTCATTAATACATTTGATCCGTTTATTTTCGGGTTTCACTGCATTGGTATTTTACTTTGGGCGTTTGGTGCAGATCCCGTTCTTATATTTAGTATCATGTATATTATCATTGCATTTTATTATGTGTTACGTTTTACATTGCAAAAGGCTATTAAAACAGCTGTCCATAAAGAGTTACAAGATGAGGAATTTGTCATTGTTGCTCCGACAATACGCTTCTTCCAATGGAAAATTGCTGCAAAGTCCAAAACTCATTTTTACGTTGGGCGTGCCTATGGAAGATCCGTAAACATTTATGACAAATTTAAAATTGAACCGATTCCTAAGACCGAGCTCGTTGAAAAGGCCTTAAAAGATCCAAACCTCGATGCTTTTTTATCGTTTTCTCCGCTTTACCGTTGGGAAATTTCTGAACTTGAAAATGGCTTAATGGAAGTGCGCTTAATCGATTTGCGCTATCGTAGTAATGATCGCTATCCATTCGTTGCGGTCGCTCTTCTAGATAATAACTTAGAAATTGTAAATTCTTATACTGGATGGGTGTTCACAGAAGAAAAACTTCAAAAAAGATTACAAATTGGTGCAGGAAACGAATAAATGAAATAGGCTGTACTGTTAGATACCACTTCCAGTACAGCCTTATTTTTTAGTTTACTGTATCTTCACTATCATTTAGCAGGTGCGCATACTTCGGGTTTTTTGCTGCAAATAAATGTAGCTTATCTCCATAACTTTCAATTAATTGGCTAACTAATTTTGCTGTATATTCTGCGCCACGGTAGTCCATTCCTGCTTTTGCGGAAGTTGATTCGAAATCACTACATAATAGTTCCACCCATGTTCGAGCACGTCCTACTGGTAATTCAGGATTCTTTTCCACTAATTGCTGTGTTAACTTTTCGTATAATGCGTCCATATTACTTCCCTTCCTTCATTGGTCGTAAAATTGAAACAGGTAATGCCTCTTCAAAACGTTCTGAGCCTAAACGGTGCCCCCATGCAAAACGGCCTTTTAAATAATCTACTTGGAAAAACTCACCTGGTGAACCAGTAATACGGTACATTTCACCTGGAATAATTGTTGAAAGATCTACTAAATATGCTTCTGCTAATAATGCCTTTCGCTCATATACAGCATATTCGTTAACGATACCCATCTGTTCAGCTTTGCGTGCTCTTTCTCGTAAGTTGGCAATTTCTTGACGTAATTCTTGTTCTGTCATGGCATTATAAGTTAGTTCATTCATTTTTCTCTTGCTCCTTTTGTTCGATAAAATCATTGATTACTTCTATTGGAAAACCCTTTTGATAAAGAGCTTGCTTTACTTTTTGACGCAGGTCAGATCTGGTAAATTTCGAAGCATATCTATGCCAAACTTTTTCACCTTGGTTTTCTATTAGCGCTGTCCACTCATCTTCTTGACGTTCGAGCTTGATATGCTCTAACGTTTCCTTTGCTACAGCATAGGAATAACCTTTACGTAATAACACATCTTGTATTTTTTGCTTCACCTGTGCTGGTGTTTTGTTTTGATTAGATCTGACTGCCTTTTCTGCTAATTCCATCGCAAGCTTCATCTGTTCATCATGACTAAAGGTTTCTAGTACTTGCTCTTGAAGACCTTTATCGATTCCTTTTTGCTTTAAATCTTGTCTAATAGCAGCTGGACCCTTTTTTGCCGTGCGTTTTCTAGTTTCCAGTAGTGCCTTTGAAAAGCTTTCATCATTCAAAAAGCCTAAGTTCGTTAATTTATGTAGTGCTTCTTGTACAACTGCCTCCCCATGCCCTGCTTGCAGAAGCTTTGTTTTCACTTCATGCTCACTACGCATTTGAAAGCTTAAGAAACCTAGTGCTTTATTAAACGCCTTGGCGATTTCATCTTCATATTGTATTTCATCTATTTCATGCTGCTCAAGTACTTTGCCTTTTTGCAAACCGAATTTTATGAGCGTCCCTTCATCGACAGGAAAAGCATATTCTTCATTCAAGTAGATATTGTAACGCTCTTTATTGTTTTTTTGGCGTGCGATTTTCGTAATGACTTGCATATATACACCTCGCTTTACTCCATTACTTTTCAGTATACATCTTTTTACTTTGACTTTCATTGAACGGTATACTGTAGATAATAATTTCATAAGGGAGGGATATCGTATGAAGGTTGCCATTTCAGGTGGTACAGGGATGGTTGGACGTAAATTTAGTGAGCTTTTATTAGCTAATGGCCATGAAGTCATTATTTTAACTCGTGGAGAAAGTCACGAAGCTAAAGGCATTCGTTACGTACAATGGTTAAAAGATGATGCTAAACCAGAACTTCATCTAGAAAAGTTAGATGCATTTGTTAATTTAGCTGGTGTGTCGTTAAATGATGGACGGTGGACAGAAAAGCAAAAAGAAAAAATATACTCAAGTCGTATGGATTCAACAGATGAAGTATTACGCATATTTCATGCTTTACAACAGAAACCTCGCGTCTTTATTAATGCGAGTGCGGTCGGTATTTATCCTATTTCTGAAACTGCTATTTATACGGAACAATCTCCTGAAAAAGCACACGATTTTTTAGGGAAGGTTGTGCAACACTGGGAACAGCGTGCACTTGAAGCAGAAGAGCTCGGCATTCGCACTTGTCTTTCACGGTTTGGCGTTATTTTAGCAAAAGATGAAGGTGCCCTACCAATGATGGTACTGCCTTATAAATTAGGTGTTGGTGGGACGATTGGTTCTGGAGCTCAGTGGATAAGTTGGATTCATGTTAACGATGTCGCACGTGCGTTATTATTTGTAATTGAAAACGAAGAACTATCTGGTCCTATTAATTTTACAACGCCAAACGTTAAACGTATGAAAAGTTTCGGTAAAGCAATCGGAACAGCACTTAATCGACCTCACTGGTTCCCTGTTCCAGCTGCTCTTTTAAAAATTGCACTTGGTGAACAAAGTGTTCTCGTATTAGAAGGTCAGCATGTGCTCCCTGAAAAATTAATGAATGCAAATTTCGAATTTCAATTTGTATCTATTCAATATACGATTCGTGACTTATATAAAAGCTGAATAAAATTATTCATTTAACGCAACCTACATAAAAAAGGAGGTTGCTTTTTATGTATAAACATATAATCGGTGTTTTTTTAATTATTATGGCAACTTTTATTTCGTTTATGACCATAGCGCGAGCAGAAGAATACCATTGGGGATTTAAACCAAGTCGTGATGGAGAAACTGTTGAAATTGGTGAGCCACTTGAAGGAATTCTAAATAAGTACGGGGCAATTTATAAAGATAATGCCGATCAAAAGACTGTTTATCTAACATTTGATAACGGTTATGAAAATGGTTTTACCGAGAGCATTTTAAAGACACTGCGTGATGAACAAGTTCCCGCAACCTTTTTCTTAACCGGTCATTACTTAACGAGTGCAACGGATTTAGTGAACACGATGATTGCCGATGGTCATATTATTGGCAATCACTCATATGGTCATCCGAATATGGCGCGTCTTTCTGCAAATGAAATGCTAAAAGAATGGCAACAGTTTGACAACAAACTCCATGAATTAACCGGTATCGAACGCACCTATTATGCGCGTCCACCAGAAGGAACTTTCAACGAAGAACTGTTGAAGGTTGGACAAGCGAATGGCTACCGTCATATTTTTTGGTCAATTGCATTTAAAGATTGGCTAAAAGATGAACGTAGAGGCTATGAATATGCATATAATGCGCTCATGCAACAACTTCATCCAGGCGCAATTATTTTAATGCATACAGTAGCACAAGATAACGCTGAAGCACTTCCTAAATTCATTAAAGATGCAAAAGCAAAAGGCTATTCGTTTCAATCTCTTGATGATTTAGTATTGAAAAATGTGGACATCACCCTCCCCTAGTATTCCGAAAAAAGCCCGAATCTTTTCTTTCCCTCGTTTGTCCGTTATAATGAAACGATAAAGAAAAACTTAGCAACTCGCACTAATCTTTAGTGTGAGTTTTGTATTTAAAGGACGTGTAAACTTGAGTGAAGTAATAATGGAAGTTGGGCAAAAGTTCCCGTTAACGATAAAGCGCCTTGGGATTAACGGTGAGGGCGTTGGATTTTATAAGCGCAATGTCGTTTTCGTAAAAGGAGCGATTCCTGGAGAAGAAGTAACCGTAAAATTAACAAAAGTAGAGAATAAATTCGCAGAAGCTGAAATATTAAACATTCGTAAAGCAAGCGAATTTCGTCAAGAGGCACCTTGCTCAATATACGCAGAATGTGGTGGCTGCCAATTACAACATATGACATATGAAGCACAGCTTATCAATAAACGTGATATTGTCGTGCAAGCCTTTGAAAAATATGCAAAAGAAATTGCAGAGACAACAGAAATCCGTCCAACATTAGGGATGGACAATCCTTGGAACTACCGTAACAAATCACAGTTCCAAGTACGTAAAGAAGGCAAACGTGTATATGCTGGTCTTTTTGCAGAAGGAACAAATGAACTACTAAATATTAATGACTGCTTAGTGCAGCATCCACTAACATCAAAAATTACAGTAGGTACGCGTAAAGTTTTGCAAAAATTAAATATTACGATTTATGATGGTAAAAACTTAAACGGTTTAGTACGTACAATTGTCGTTCGTACTGGAGTTCGTACTGGGGAAACACAAGTTTGTCTTGTAACTACACGCAATGAATTACCACATAAAGCTGAATTAATCGAACGTATTAAAAAAATCGATCCATCTATCGTATCTATTACACAAAACGTTAACCGCGATAAAACATCATTAATTTTCGGTGACGAAACTTTCGTATTAGATGGCAAAGAAGCGATTCATGAAAAATTGGGCGAATTTGCATTTGATCTTTCAACTCGTGCATTCTTCCAATTAAACCCTGAACAAACCGTGCATTTATATAATGAAATTAAAAAAGCCGCCGCCCTTACTGGTAAAGAGGAAGTTGTCGATGCCTATTGTGGTGTCGGAACAATTGGTATGTGGCTAGCTAATGGTGCACGTGAAGTACGCGGTATGGATAATGTCGATGAGGCAATTGCTGACGCGAAATATAACGCGCGTAACAATGCAAACTTACAACATGTTCGTTTCTTCCCTGGTTCAGCAGATAAATGGTTATTCCGCTGGTCAAAAGAAGATTATCGTCCTGATGTTATTTGCGTAGATCCACCGCGTACAGGTCTTGAACCTGGTTTCATTAGAACTGTATTAAAAATTAAACCAAAACGCTTTGTGTACACATCTTGTAACCCATCGACATTAGCTCGTGATTTAAAAGATTTATCAAAAGCTTATAATGTTGAATATATTCAACCAGTTGACATGTTCCCACAAACTGCGCAAGTTGAGTGTGTTGTGAAGTTAACACTAAAAAAATAATTATGTTTGCACCTTCATTGTATGAATGTTAATTCGTCAATGAGGGTGTTTTTTTATAAATATCAACTCCATAAATTGTTAGATATGCTTAAAACACTATAAAATGCAATGATTCCTAAAAGAATTCGCAAAATCGTAACTGTATATTTAACATTATCTCCAAAAAATAATTTACTTTCTTATTATAAAATGGAAATAACTACTAAGGTGTAGTTAATACTTAATTTGGAGTGATTTTAATGAAAGCAGCACGTTGGTATCAAGCAAAAGATATTCGAGTAGAACAAATCGAAGAACCACAAGTAACAGCTGGCCGTGTAAAAATCGAAGTAGCATGGACAGGTATATGCGGTAGCGATCTTCACGAATACCTAGCTGGTCCAATCTTCGTACCAGTAGATGCACCACATGCAGTAAGTAAAGATATTGCCCCAATTGTTATGGGCCATGAGTTTTCAGGTACAGTTGTAGAAATTGGTGAAGGTGTATCTTCTGTAAATGTAGGAGATCAAGTCGTTGTTGAACCAATTTTAGCTTGTGGAGAATGTGCAGCTTGTAAAAAAGGAAAATATAACATTTGTAAACACTTAGGATTCCATGGTTTATCTGGTGGTGGCGGAGGGTTCTCTGAGTTTACCGTAGTTGATGAGCGTTGGGTACACAAAATGCCAGAAAGTCTGTCATTAGAACAAGGTGCATTAGTAGAGCCAGCAGCCGTTGCCTTACATGCTGTACGTATGAGTAAGTTAAAAGCCGGTGACAAAGCGGTTGTATTCGGTGTTGGTCCAATCGGATTATTAGTAATCGAAGCATTAAAAGTTGCTGGTGCTTCTGAGATTTATGCAGTTGAATTGTCAAAAGAGCGTAGTGCAAAAGCAATAGAACTTGGTGCAACTGCTGTTATTAATCCTGCAGAAGAAGCAGATGTTGCCGGTAAAATTCAAGAGTTAACAAATGGTGGTGCTGACGTAGCATTCGAAGTTACTGGTGTACCAGTTGTATTAAAACAAGCAATCGATTCCACTTCATTTGAAGGTGAAACTATTAT
>JAZUES010000233.1:0-1763 GCA_045640265.1 Solibacillus sp. | reverse complement strand
GCCTTATTATGATGGATAAAGGGCAGATCATTTTTGAAGTTACCGAGGATCGCAAACCAGACTTGACCATTCCAGATTTAATGGCCGAATTTGAACGAATTCGCGGTGAAAAAATGAATTCAGACCGTGCATTGCTAGGGTAAAAAAGTGACGTATGGATGCCCGCCAAAAAGGCTCAACGAAAACAAAGTTAATTTATCAAAACATTACCGTAGCTTGTTGATAACAATCAATAGGCTACGGTTTTACTTTTGCGTTGGACGCTCCCATGCTGTCGGGACCAAAAGGGACTCTAGCGCTTTTGTTCGGTGTCTTAGATTTTTAAAAGTAGTGTATGAATGTGGTAAGAAAAATAATTCCACAATGATACAAACTAGGAAGGCGTAAACAAAAAAGACTTAAACCCTCTATTAGTAAGGGTTTAAGTCTTTTAATAGCTATTGTTTATACCAACAATGCAAACAATGTGCTGTCATTATTTACTTCCTTATATTCAAAGCCATTCGTACGCATACGTTCTAACAGACCTGCATGATCATTTGGGTCGCTAATCTCAATACCGACGAGGGCAGGACCACTTTCTTTGTTGTTTTTCTTTGTATATTCAAACGTTGTAATGTCATCATTTGGTCCAAGTACCTCGGTTAAAAATTGGCGAAGTGCACCTGAACGCTGTGGGAAGCTAACGATAAAGTAATGTAACAACCCTTCATAAATAAGAGAGCGTTCTTTAATTTCCTGCATGCGTCCAATATCGTTATTACCACCAGAGATAATAACCACCACGGATTTCCCACGAATTTGCTCCGCATAAAAATCAAGTGCTGCTACAGGTAATGCCCCAGCAGGCTCTGCAATAATCGCATGCTTATTATATAAATCTAAAATCGTCGTACAAACTTTTCCCTCTGGTACGGTAACGATATCGTCTAAATACGTTTTACATACTTGATACGTATCATTCCCAACGCATTTTACAGCCGCACCATCCACGAATTTATCAATCCAATCAAGTGCGACAGGTCCTTCTTTTTCAAAAGCTGATTTCATACTGGATGCCCCAGCAGGCTCAACACCAACTACTTTACTCGTTGGCGATAAATTTTTAATGTAGGTAGAAACACCAGACATTAACCCACCGCCACCAATGCTCCCAAATACAAAATCAATCGGATCTTCCATATCATTCATAATTTCAACAGCGACCGTTCCTTGGCCAGCCATTACGTCATAATCATCAAATGGGTGAATGAAGATACGGTTTTCCTGTTCACAATAAGCAAGGGCACTTTCTGCAGAATCGTCGAACGTATCACCAGCTAGCTTGATCTCAACAAAATTGCGTCCAAACATACGAACTTGGTCAATTTTTTGTTTCGGCGTTGTTTTTGGCATGAAGATGGTCGCTTGAATTTCTAACTTGGCACATGCGTAAGCTACACCTTGTGCGTGGTTGCCAGCACTCGCACAAACAATACCTGAAATGCGTGCTTGGTCTTCAATTTTTTTGATTTTATAGTAAGCTCCGCGTAACTTAAACGAACGAACATGCTGTAAATCTTCGCGTTTAAAATAAATTTTTGCCTCGTACTTTTCTGATAAGTAATCATTTAATTGTAGTGGGGTGTGTACAACGACATCCTTTAAAAAGTGATGTGCAATTAATACGTTTTCCACCGCTAACGTTTTCGGTTGTGCAACTTCCATCTCTATGTAACCTCCGTCATCTCAGTAAAAGATTGTACTATTTTATCACAAAACCA
>JAZUES010000232.1:0-23500 GCA_045640265.1 Solibacillus sp. | reverse complement strand
TAGTTGGATTGCTTCTTCGAAATGAGCAACGCCATTTTGAACAAATAAAAGCGGTATCATAGAATCAATTGTCTTTAATTGCTCGTAAACATGATGTAATTGTCCATACTTTACAGCAACGATTACTAAATCCGTATTTTGACGAACATTTGAGGCTTCTTCAACTTGAAAGAGCTGCGTAGAACCATCTATATTTGTTCGCATAATTTGAATGTTCTTTTCCTGCTTATTTTTCGTCCTTGTAATTAGACGAACTTCCGCTCCATTTTCCGCATAAAAACTTGCTAATAATAATCCAACGGCACCGGCGCCAATGATTTCAATTTGCATTTATTATACCTCAAATTTATTTCGAATTAAAAAGGTCTGCCTTCAAGACAGACCTTCAGCTAATCATATTATACTGGATACACCGGATGTTTTCGATATGGAAGTACCATTTGTTTAGAATTATAAAAATTTAAACGTTGAACTAGTGTCATTCTCAATTGATTTGGTGCAACAATATCATCAACAACCATTTCCGATGCCAATTTATAAAGATCAATTTCTTCTTTATACTCTTCTATTTTTTGCTTTACAAATTGCATACGTTCTTTCGGATCTTCAATCGCTTCGATTTTATTCGAATAAACGGCATTCACAGCAGCCTCAGGGCCCATAACTGCAATTTGAGCTGTCGGTAGAGCTATGACTACATCTGGATCAAATGCAGGTCCACACATTGCATATAAACCTGCTCCGTATGCTTTACGAACAATAACTGAAATTTTTGGAACAGTTGCTGAGCTCATCGCAGCAATAAATTTTGCTCCGTGACGAATGATTCCAGAACGTTCCACCTTTGTCCCAATCATAAAGCCTGGTACATCCGCTAAAAATAATAATGGAATTGAAAAGGCATCACATAATGTAATAAACTTTGCCGCCTTATCTGCAGAGTCTACAAATAGAACGCCACCTTTTACTTTCGGCTGATTCGCAACAATCCCTACTACTTGCCCGTCTATTCTAGCTAAGCCTGTAATAAGCTCCGATGCAAATAATTTTTTAATTTCGAAGAAGCTATCTGCATCAATTAATTGATCAATGCATTCATACATATCAAATGGTGCATTTTGATTTTCTGGAATAATTTCTTCTAATGTTTTACTAACAATCGGTGCTTTTACTTCTTCAAGTGGTGGAAACTCTGCAAAGTTTGCTGGGAAATAGCTAATATAGCGGCGAGCTTGCAGGATAGCCTGCTCTTCATTTTCCGCAAGTACATCTCCACAACCACTTACTGTACAGTGCATACGCGCACCGCCCATTTCCTCTAACGTTACTTTCTCCCCAATTACCTTTTCCGCCATACGCGGCGAACCTAAATACATTGAAGCGTTGCCATCCACCATGATAACAATGTCACAAAACGCAGGAATATAAGCTCCACCTGCAGCTGATGGACCGAAAAGGATACAAATTTGCGGTACCATCCCACTCATCCGAACTTGATTGTGGAAAATCCGCCCCGCACCACGTCTGCCAGGGAACATCTCCAATTGATCCGTAATGCGAGCTCCCGCAGAGTCTACTAAGTATAAAATCGGCACTTGTAACTTCTCTGCCGTTTCTTGAATTCGAATAATTTTTTCAACTGTGCGTGATCCCCAAGAACCCGCTTTAATTGTTGAATCATTGGCCATCACACATACGGTTTGCCCATCAATTTGACCAATTGCTGTCACGACGCCATCTGCCGGTAAATCAACTGCTTCACAATTTGCAAAACGTCCATCTTCTTCATAATGTCCGTCATCAAACAATAGTTTTAAGCGATCACGTACAAATAATTTGTTCGTTTCTTTTAACTTTTCATGATATTTTGAATGCCCGCCTGTATTTATGGCGTCAATTTTTTGCTGTAGATGATTATTATACGTTGACTGCGTCATGTATTTCTCCCCCTGGCAATTAAGCTAGTTCCACTAATACATCATTCTCTTCAACAAAATCTCCTTCTGTTACCAGAACCTTCACGACTGTTCCGTCATCTTCTGAATCATGTGCAATTTCCATTTTCATCGATTCTAAAATGATAAGTGTTTGCCCCTTTGTTACACTATCGCCTTCTTTTACACTTACTTCAAAAACCGTTCCTGCCATCTGTGCTTTTACTTCTGCCATCATAATTCCCCCTAATAGAAGATTTTTGCGCGAAAAAGCGCTATGTTTCTATCCCTATTGTAAGCTAGCTTTAAATTTAAATACAAATATTTTCTCGAATAATATTATTATTTCTCTAATATTCAAATAAACCTTATTGATTTGTTTTTTCCCTTATTAGTAACGCACCTTGTTGCATCCACTTTAAAACCTTTTCATATTCCGTTTGTAGTTCGGAGTATTTCATTTCTAAATCATTATAAGCTTCTGTTAATTCTTCAAAACTCGATAATGCTAACTTTAAATGACTGCGCATTAATTGTTTAGGACGTTTTCTAACACTATTTAAAACTTGTCCATACTGTGCTCGTAACGTCTTATTCCATCGGAACCCACACGCTTGTTTCGTACGATTCAATGCCTGCGCAGCTTGTTCGAACGCTTCGAGCTGTGTACGTCCGTTTTGAACTGTTTGAATAACAATTTCCGCAAGCTTTTCATCATCTGCTAATGTCCATTGATCTTTCCTTCTTTTTTGTTCCATCTTGCACCACCTCATATTTTTTACTACTATATGCACGGAGGAATGAAATAGAATAAAAAAGCAACCACAAAAATAGATTTGTGATTGCTCGCTAGTATTACTTTTTGGATTTATTTAAAAAATTATTAACTGCTTCGTGGTGTGCATCTGATTCCCATAGTTTTGCGCATACACGGATTTCTTGCATAACACGCTCATACATATTACGTTCTCGCCATTTACGTAATTCAATCTCTTTATACGCTTGATGAACAGATGGATGAACTTTCGCCATATGCTCAATAAAATCAGCTAAAGCTTGTTCTTTTGTTCCTTCAATATAAACGCGCATCGCCCAGCCAATATCCAACAAAGTTTGTGCATCATACGGTTTTGCATCTACGAGCATTTTCAATGCGCGGTCGTGACGTAAGCCTCGCTCAAACAAATACGTTCCGCCACCCCAGCCAGACGTAATTGCGAGTGAGCCCTGTATAAAGCCAGCCTTTGCATGAGAAGCCATTAAACGAAAATCACAAGCTGTTGCAATTTCACAACCACCCCCAACAGCAGCACCATTTATTAATGCAATTGTTGGAACTGGCAAAGTTGCTAATTCGTATAAGATATTCCCCATCTTACTTAACATACCAAAAGCTTGTTCTTCTGTTTCGAGATTATGAAATTCAGCTAAATCTCCACCAGAGCAAAATGATTTTTCACCTGCACCAGTAATGACTAAGAATCGCACATCCTCATGATTTTTTATATATGTAATTACTTCTTTTAAACCATCCATTACAGCATAGTTAATGGCATTTCGTTTTTCTTCTCGATTGATTGTAAATGTTAACACACCATTTTCGTTATGTATTACATAATCCATGAACTCATCCCCTATTTTCGATATCTCAAAATAATACCATAATAAATTGATTAACAATTCTTACAATAGTAATAGTAATCGAGTCCATTTCATTTGACAATCATTTGCAAAGAAGCTAGTTAAAAACAGAAAAAAGACTAGACGAGAGCCATGGTCTCTCATCTAGTCTTTATATAGCGTAAATACTGAATTATTTCGCTACTACTTCTTTACCTTTGTATTGTCCGCAAGCTTTGCAAACGTGGTGAGATAATTTAGCTTCTCCACAGTTTGGGCAAGCTACCATACCAGGTAATGATAATTTGAAATGCGTACGACGCTTTCTTTTTGCAGTTTTAGAAGTTCTTCTAAATGGTACAGCCATTGATGGCACCTCCTTACAGATATTTATTCATCTGTTTGATCAAAATACTTAGCTAATTCAGCCAGTCTTGGATCCAATTTTGGTTCGTCAACTTCTTTAGCTTTTTCTACATCTTCATCCGTTGAATAGGACCAGCCTTTACCGCCTTGCACTTGTCCTTCGGTATTCTCTTTGAATACTTGCATGGGCACTTCAAGAAGAATTAAATCTTCAAGAACTGGCTTCATGTCAATAACGTCTCCATCTATATAATGAATATCGCTAAAAACTTCCCGTTGTTCCTCATTGACCCAGCTAAAAATTTCAACTGTCTCAATGTTCACAGGGTATTCAACATCTTCCCACGTGCGAGCACATGGAAGCGTCAATGTAGCGCTAATCGTTAATTGACAAGTCATTTGCGATGCACCAAAAGTACAAAGCCCTTTTACATGAACGGGTGAAACGTTACGGATATCAGAATTACGAGATTTTAAATCACCTAACTCGACATAGGTATCAAGTGGCATTCCGTCTTTACGAAACTTCGATAATTGATGAATTGACCATTTCATTCGTTAATCACCTCGAGACAACACTGTTGATTATATAGCGTTAAAAAAAAGATGTCAAGATAATTTCTTGTCACTCTTTAATTTCGTGCTTATAATTAAGTTAAATTCTATTTTTTTGCATAGAATAATTTATTTTGACTATAAATTTCTATACCAATAACGATTAATTTTATCCTAAGGAGGATTATTATGCAAGCTGTAGGAATTGTCGTCGAATACAACCCTTTTCATAACGGACATTCGCATCACGTACAAGAAGCAAAAAGCACAACAGATTCGGACGTTGCTGTAGCAGTAATGAGCGGGCAATTTTTACAACGTGGAGAACCAGCGCTTGTCGATAAATGGTATCGTACAAAAATGGCCCTCGAGAGCGGTGTCGATGTCGTCATCGAATTACCATACATTTTCAGTACAGCTCAAGCGAATCTATTTGCTTCAGGAGCAGTCCAATTACTCCAAGCAGTAAAGTGTACTACATTAGCATTTGGAAGCGAACAAGGGTCCATTGAGCCCTTTTTAAATAGCTTTCATCTAATCGAGTCAAATCGTTTCCTATACGATCAACTGATTAAAGAAAGTGTTCAACTAGGGACAAGCTATCCTCAAGCACTTCATACAGCTTATAATCAGCTTAAGCAGCTTCATCCCAATTCATACATTGATTTAGCTCAACCGAACAATATTTTAGGATTTCATTATGTGGAGGCGATGGAAAAATTACATTGCACTATGAAACCCGCAACTATTCAGCGCATTGCAGCGGGTTATCATGATGCAATTGATGTGCACAGCCGAATCGCTAGTGCAACTGGCATTCGCCAAGCACTTTTTAATGGACAATCATTACACGAAATTGCACATTATTTACCAAAAGCGAGTGTCGAACAGCTTGAAAATTGGCAGAATACACACGGTAAATTTGCGAGTTGGGAGAGCTTTTGGCCTTTGTTAAAATACGCCATTTTACGCCATACACCTGCGCAATTAAAACAATACGCCGATGTCTCAGAAGGGCTAGAAAACTCTTTAATTAAGCATGCCCGAGCAAGTGAAACCTACACGGATTTTATGAATGCACTTAAATCAAAGCGTTATACATGGACACGCCTCCAACGTATGCTTACACACATTTACACAGGTATTACAAAAGAACAGCTTCATGCGCATACAGAACCTTCTTTCATTCGTATTTTGGGCATGACAAAAACAGGTCAACAATATATTTCAAGCATTAAAAAATCACTATCACTACCATTAATAAGCCGTGTCGCAGCAGTAAATGATCCTATTCTAGAAATCGATTTACGTGCAACTGAAATGTATCAACTTGGAATCACTCAATTTTCCAATAAAAAAATAGGCGAAGATTATAAAACTCCGCCTATTCGTATTTAATTTTTCGGTTGTAATTTTTTTAAATAGCTTAGTGCATCATCAATCGTTTTAACCGGAACGATGATCATTTTTGAATGAATGTCCTCTGCTGTTTGTTTTGCTACTTCATAATTTGAAAGGATGTTTGGATCATATTCAAGCATCTCTTTCGTAATTTCATCATCTGGTGCAAAGAAAATTTCCATTCCTTCATTATCGGCAGTCACAATTTTTTTCTCAATGCCTCCGATACGACCAACCGTACCGTCCTCTAACATCTCACCTGTGCCTGCAATATCATAGCCCTTCGTAAGGTCCTCGTCCAATAATTGATTTAACATTTCAAGCGTAAACATCAGTCCTGCTGAAGGACCACCGATATCCTCCGAATTCACTGTCACTTTTGGATCTGTTTTGATGGATTTACTTTCAGAATACGTAATACCAATGCCATATCGGCCATCTGAACCCGGTATTTCCTTTATGGTTAATGACTTGTCAATTAATTTGTTATCACGTTTAATAACAAGTTCAATCTTCTCGCCTTGCTTTTTCGGTGTTATAATTTCTTTGAACTTCGTTAGACTTTCAATATGTTTCCCCTCTACCTCGACAATTTCATCTCCTGGCTTCAGCTCACCATCTGCTGCACCATCTGCCAAGACATTTAACACATATAACCCTTTATAAGTCACATTATAATCTAGCTTTGCACGATTAAATGCTACATAGGTTGCGTTAAATTGTGAATCAGTCATATATTTAAGTTGGCGAATATTGTATTCTTCGTCGTCCTCTTCTTCTTGACGCACATCAGAAATTTTCACTACATCATAATAATCACGAAACTTAGCAAACAAGTAAGTTATCGGCGTTGCACGACCCATCGCAACAGTCGTCATATGAAATGTACCTTCGTCGTCTTCATCCCCATTTTGAATGTCGATAATATCCCCGACATTGTACGTACCTCCTGGTTTTGTCACATAATAATCCAATTGATAAAAAGACAATCCCATTACAGCTAATAGTATCACTGCGAAAAAAATTTTTACTTTATTCCCCATCGCTTATACGCCTCCAAAATCATTGAAAGACTATTTCTAATCATCATTGCATAAATTAGTGTAGCATTTGATTTCATGAATGACAAAATATCGCAGAGGATGAATTGAAATTTGGACGATATTACTATGTTTGTCTCTTATTATTCTCTTATTATTATTTCCTCAAGTAGCACATGAGGGAGCGGATTTAGGTGTTTCTCTTTTTATGGAAGCATTATTTCCTTATTTATTGCCCTATTTAATTTTAACAAGTTGGTTTATTCGATTAACAGCTACCTCTACTAACAACGACTCATTTTTTCTTTTTTTTAAAACCTATGCTATCAGTGCGATTGGTGGATTTCCTACTGGGGCTGCGACGATTGCGCATTTATTTAAACGAGGTAATTTTTCATCAAAGCAGGCAGCTTATTTACTCGGTATTTGCCATTGTCCAAGCCCACTTTTCGTTTTTGGTTTTGTTGGACATGACTTATTCAAATCAACAAGCTTGAGTTGGAACTATTTAATTCTGTTACATGCCTTTTCTTTATGCATTCTTTTGTTTGCATATAGGGTTCTTCCGAAATCAACAAATCAAGTACAAACTAACGTAAAAGAGCAATACGCTTTTACCAATAGTATACGAGACAGTGTTCCTACAGTACTTATCGTGGCAGCGACAATTATTTTTTTTACGACGGTCTATAGCGTTTTTTTACATAGCACTGAAACTTTTTTCTCATCACTCCCTCACTATTTCAACTTAATCACAGCTAGTATTCTTGAAATGACAAATGGCTTATATTTATTGCATAGCCAGTTATATGGCAATGCATTACTATTCGGAACGGTTTTATTACTTACAACACAAAGTCTGAGCATTCATCTACAAGTTATCGTTATTGCCCGTACAGCTAAAATCGCAATTCGGCCCTATATTTGGATTCGAACACTTTATAGCATTGTCATTCCATTACTTTACGTATTATTCTTTCTATAAAAAGAAAAAACTTTCCTGAAAGGTAGATACTTACCTTACAAGAAAGTTTTTGTCATTTAAATTTTGTGATTAATGCTTGCTCAACAATTTTTGGAACAAGCTCACCTATGTTACCGCCATATTTCGCTACTTCTTTGACGATGCTTGAACTTAAAAATGAGTATTTATTTTTAGCCATAATGAAAAATGTCTCAATATTTTCATCAAGCACTCGGTTCATCGACGTAATTTGCATTTCGTATTCAAAATCCGATACCGCGCGTAAACCACGGACAATCGCTTTTGCGTTCTTTTGGCGTGCATAGTCAATCAATAGCCCAGAGGATGTCTCGATACGAATGTTCGGTATATCCTTTAATACTTCTCCAATTAAAGCAATACGCTCATCAATCGAAAACAATGGATTTTTGGCTGAATTATTTAGCACCGCAACATATACAGTGTCAAACACATCCGCAGCACGACGAATAATATCGACATGTCCCAATGTAATCGGATCGAAACTTCCTGGTACTACCGCAATTTTTCCAGTCAATTGACTTCTCCTACTTCCTCTAAATGACGATAAATTGAGATAATCGTACTACCATAGTTTTCTTGTCTCACTAAGCGAAACACTCCGTAACTTTCTGGTAATGTCACTTCCGTTGAATGCTCACACATAATAATGGCATCATTCGAAAGTTTTTCACCTTCAACAAGCGTCTCGACTAAATCATAATACTCTATTTTATGATAGGGCGGATCGACAAATAAATAATCAATCGTAATATCTCGTTTTAATAGTGCCTTTACTGCGCGTGTTGCGTCTGTACGAAAAATTTCCGATACATCTTCATAGCGACATTTTTTTATATTTTCTTGCAATGTTTGATAGGCGCGACTATCCTTTTCAATAAATAGTGCATGCGCTGCACCACGGCTTAGCGTTTCAATGCCTAGTCCACCACTCCCAGCAAATAAATCCAATACAATACCACCGTTAAAAAACGGACCAATCATATTGAAAATCGACTCTTTTACCTTATCCGTTGTTGGACGTGTTGTATTACCTGAAATTGCCTTTAGTGGCATTCCTTTTCGGTCTCCTGCTACTACGCGCATGATTTCACCAAACTTTCTTTATCAATCGTGAATATTATTCTTGAGGTGTATTGATCGTGATGCGTTTATCCGATTTCTTTAATTCAATTAAAAATAGACGTTGTAACCATGATTCTTCAATAAAGTGCTGATTTGCAACCATTTTAATCGGCATCGAAACAGTATTATAACGTCGTTGGTTAAATACATAAAATCCTGAATCCATTGGGAATCGGAACGCACGTGTCTCACTTGTTACATAATAACCGTTTTCACCAGTTTTCACATCATATCCTAACGATTTTAATACAGAATCCGCCGAATAGAGCACTTCTCCATCTTTCAAGACAACTTGAATATCGTCTTGTTTGTGTAAGTTGACATAAATTTCACGAGGATCATTATATAAAAATGGATATGAAGTTTTTGAACGTGCACTCATTGTCACATATTTTGTTGATGCATCGAGTACTTTTGACAATTGTTCATCGAGTACTTGAGCACTTATTTTTTTATTTTCTAGATCTTTCAAATGTGCGATCCAGTCTGCTAATTGTTTATCTGTCATTTGTGCTGTAATCGTAGCAGCAACTTCTTTTGCTTTGTCACTACCAAATACTGAACCCGTTAAGTATGATGCCATTAATTCCTTAATCCAGTTCGGCGTATCACCAAATTGATACATCGATTCTAATTGTGAAATAATAATGTTTTGCTGCACTTTTGCTACCGTTACATCTGGTAAGAACAACATACGATCACTTTCTAGCCCGTCAATATTTGTTCCATTAATAATAGCGAAATGATCGTCACTTAAAAAGTTTACTTTCGCTAATTTTTCATAAAAAGCTGCGGTTAAAGGTGTTTTCGAATAAATCGAAAGCACGTCTGATTGATTTTGCAAATCAAATCCACTCGATTGCCAGAAAAGATCCTTTACCGGGCCCTTGCCACTAAACATTGTGTAATTAACTAGCGCTAAATTTTGTTCACCAATTAATGGTAAGCCTGTTACCCACTGACCTTCAACATCGTGGTCTGTTGTAATATGTACCGTTGAAAATAGAGCATTTCCATTTTTTAATGTTGCAAAAACATTTTTCATCAGTTTTTGAGACTGTAGACCATTTTTTAAATGAATGGTATACGAAATGGATTGTGCACGCGTATCGCCTTCTTTAAACTTCGAAGAATCCTCACTTAAACGCGAACAACTATGTTCATTTTCAATAAAACAATTTGGATTCACAGCACTAATTGGCCATTGAATCGTGACTTCATCTGACGGTAAGTTTTTGAAATGTTGGCGAATATCAAGACTTTCCCCACGGTACACAATTTCAATTTCTTGTGAATACTTATAACCTTTATCAATTGAATCCACTTCGTCAGAGTAAACTTGGAACTGCATAAAAACAATTGTCCCAATTATGATAGCTAAAAACGAAAAAATACTTACGGCAATTTTCATGTGCCTGTCCTCCTGCATCATGATACTATTGTATAGAAAGGATGTGTCTATATTGATTCAACAATTTATCGAATTAGGTCAAGGCTATGGTGACGTTTATGAGCTTTGCGAATTAATCAAAACTAACGAACACCGTTTCCATAACGCGTTCATCTTCACTGCGAATCACAATAACGGCATGGTTGCTTCACTAGCAGTTGCACTTAAACCATCAGGTGAAAGTAAATTTATGCCGATTTATGTTTGCCGCGAAGGAATTCCATACAACGCCGAAAAACCATCGAAGCGAATCGAACTATTTAAAGAAGCCGTACATACAATCGGCAAACAAGAAAATAGTTTCGATATTAAGCACTCATCTACTTTTTCGGAATCAATTCAATTTTATCAATACTTAATTGGTATTTTACGATTAAATCATTATATTCCGCCAATGCAATAAAGTAAGCAAAAATTGTACAGGGATTTATAATCCCACTTTATAGTCGTACTCTTTTGCTTTATCTGGCTTCGCATTTTCGAATTCAGTTTTAACAAATGGTCTGTATGATTCTACAACGTCTTTCACAAATGGAAGGCGTTGTATTTTATTTTTTAACATTTCTACTTCATCACGATTACAATAAATGACAACATATTTTAATCTTCTTGAGATAAAATTCACATGTCCGTATTTTCGTAATGATTTTGCATGCTTCAATTGATGTACATATACGATTAGCCCTTGGCGTTCGTTCATGTAAAATCCCTCTTTTCTCTGTGCGGATTTCTTCTAAATTTTTACTTACTTTCCCACTAAAAGAATACCAAATGTACAATTTGATAGCAACAGAGTTTAGACAGTGAGCACACAACCCGTTATAATGGAAACCAGTAGAGTGATTATTTAACTCATGTAAAATCCACCTAGTGCACTCTATTTTTCATGACACAAACGAAATTGAAAATGAATTATGTACGGTCAGAGGAGGACGAAATTATGGGTAAAAAAACAAAAGTGGCTCTGGCAATCGCTGCGGCAAGTGCAGCAGCTTGGGCAGGATCAAAGGCATTTTCGAAGCCACAAAAGCGTGAATCAAAAGACGTTTTACAATTTGAACGTCCCATTGTTATTGCCCAACATGGTGGGGCTGGCTTAGCACCTGAACATTCATTACAAGCTTTTGAAAACGCAGCACATTTAGAAGTAGACGGCTTTACAGTAAGCGTTCGTTTAACAAAAGACGAAGAAATTCTTGCTTTCCATGATGCCACCGTTGATCGCACAACAAATGGCTCTGGTTTTGTAAAAGACTTGACTTTAAAAGAACTGAAACAGCTGAACGTCGGCTATTACTTCGAAGATTTAGAAGGATCCCATTCATACCGCGAGGACGCTGCTTCTGTTGTAACACTTCGCGAGCTTTTTGAAACTTATAAAGACAAATTATTTATTATTTCAATTCAGGATAGTCCCGATACGTATGAAGGAAGCTTAATGCCTTCAAAATTATGGCGACTTATCGAAGAATTAGATGTACATTATCAAATTATTGTAACAAGTCCATATAGTGAACAAATTGATAGATTCAACTTATATGCACAAAACCGTATCGCTTTAGGCGCTGGCGATAGCGATATTAAAAAAGCTATTACAACATTTACAAGTCAATTCGGTCACTTGTATCATCCAAAAGTTGATTTATTTATAATGCCGCTTAAATCTGGCGTTTTCAATTATGATTCACAAAAATTCGTAAAGTTTTTAGCAGATTTAAATGTTCCAACAATTTATACAAATATCGATGATTTATTGACGATGAACCGCGTGATTGATCAAGGCGCAATCGGTGTTGTAACAAATCGTCCAGATGTTGCGCAAGTTTTACTACAAAAGGTTACTCAATAACGAACAAAAGAGCTTGTGAGATTATAGGTCTCACAAGCTCTTTTTTATTAAGCAGAACAAGAACAGCCGCCACCAGTACCGCATCCCGTGCCACAAGAAGAACTACTTGCTAAAAATGGGTTGCTAACAGGTACTTTAACCGCTTCCGAAACAGAATGGCCAATCATCAAGCTTATCTCATCAAGTAAATCTTGATAATCATTTTCTGCTAGCTTTAATGCCGCCACCAGGTCATTCAAATCAAGCTGGCGTTTTTCTGTTCGAATCTTTTTCATAATTGTATTGTAATCAGGATGATATTTTCCAAATCGTTGGACATCCTCGTATAGGTCTTTTAAACGTTGAAAGGTCTTAATTTGTGTGCTTAACTCCGCATCCTCATAAACTGCTTTGTACGCTTGTCGTAAATTTTGCGCTGCTTGAGAGGATAGGATCATCGCACTTAATTCATCGACCTCATCTAATATAAAAACCCAATCTGAAGTCATGAGCATCGTTAATTCCCCCAATCTGACTTTATCATAACGAAAAAAAGTCAGAAAAGCAATGTGACTTCTAATTATTAGGGATGTTTCCTTAACTCGTTTTCTAGTTGCTTTACAATTTCTCTTACGCAATCATGATCTGAAAAATAGTCCACGGAACTTCCTATTTGTTGAGTTTTTTCATGACCCTTTCCTAGGATTACTACCGTATCGCCCCTTTGTGCCATCTTTAGGGCTTTTTCAATCGCTTCTTTTCGTTCCAGAATCACTTCATATTTTTGATAAGAAGAAAACCCTTCCTTGATTTGGTCATTAATTTGTTCGGGTGATTCTGATCTGGCATTATCGGTCGTTAAAATAATATAATCTGCAAAAGCAGAAGCAATCATTCCCATTTTAGGTCGCTTCATATGGTCCCTATCTCCACCGCAACTAAAGACAACGATGACTCGAGATTCCGCTTTTTTTCTAATCGTCTGTAAAATCATTTTCATTGCGTCTGGCGTATGTGCATAATCAATATAAACTGAAAGGTCGAGTGCATTTATAATTCGGTCAAAACGCCCTTCAGGTAATGTTAATTGTGGAATGACTGTGCAAATTTCATTTAATGGAAAACCTAACTCTGTAACAGAGCTAATCGCTGCTAGTACATTACTCGTTTGGTATTCCCCTATAACCGGCATTGTCACAACATGTCTCTCATCTTTATATTGAATACAACAAACAGTATTTTCAGTTGATTCGATTAAATGTTGTATATGATAGTCCACATGATTAGCTTTTCCATAATATTTCGCTTTCCTCTTTGAAGCAATTCCAATTGATCGACAAGTGGCATCATCATTATTAATGATTACTTTTTTCGCCAATTTCATTAAAATTTGTTTTGCCTGCTTATACTTTTCATAACTTCCATGATCCTCAATATGTTCTTCAGTAATGTTTAGAAAAACACCTAACGTAATTTCGCAATAATCTAATCGGTGCTTTGCTAAACCCATTGATGATGCTTCGAGGACGATATAAGGAATTTCTCTTCGAATGGCTTCCGAACATATAAAATGTAAATCTTTTGCCTGTAGCGTGGTTAGTTTTTCTAAATGTCCGTATTCTTGAACGCCATTTACATAAATACCGTTTGTTCCGATGACGATTACTTGCTGATTGAGTTTATTTAATAGTTGACCAATTAAATGTGTAACGGTTGTCTTACCATTCGTACCAGTAATCGCAATGATTGATAATGCCTCTGATGGAAAGCCATAAATCTTCGCACTTGCATAGGCAATAAAACTTTCACAATTTGGCACCCAAACGATTGGTACATCCATTTCAATCGAATCATAAAGTAGTTCATCATCTATCGCAATTGCTGTAGCTCCCTTTTCAACCGCTTCTTTTATAAATTCTTTTCCATTATAATTTTTACCTTGTCTCGCAATATACAATGCACCTGGTGTGATCTTTCGCGCATCATCTTCTATGCTTTGTATATCAGTTCGCATCGAGCCCTTTACTGTGCATGGCCAATCCTTCACCAATTCTGCAATTTGCACGTTCACACTCCTCAACATAATATATGGCACAATAAAAAAAACGCTACTATAATCCGTAGCGTTCATCTGAATCTATATTTTGTTCGATATAGATTTGTGTATAGTAATTGACAAATGTACCCGAGCCGATATGTGTAAATTTATTATTAAGTAGCAACTCACGATGTTCTTTTGAATTGATCCACCCATACATTACTTCTATTGAATCTTTATAGTTAGAAGCTACATTTTCAGCCGCACTTTGAAAAACCACGTTGATATTATTTAACCGCTCATCTAAGGGCTTTATGGGTTCTGTAGTTTGTGTGGCCATACTCTCTAAAAGCATCGCTTCACTTTGTGTTTCTGCTAGTAAATTTAATTGCGGAGATGTAAGTAATACAGGTAGTTCATTTTTTTTTCGATACGCATTTACTAAATCCGTTAATTGTAATCCATTTGCTCGATTAATCTCCAATTGTTGAAAACTTGAAGGTGTATTCGCCTCTAATAAATTCCCTACAAACTGTAATTCATATGGTTTATGTAGTACGAGCGTTTTCCCATCGATAAATCGCACACCATCCAACTTCTTTGTTTCCGTATCTATGTATAACTGTGCGTACACATCCTCATACTTCACAAGAATACGACTCTGCACATCTTGCTCATTCATTGCAAATATATAAAGATTGTCCCCAATTTCAACCGTCACTTCTTGTTCAAAAATTGTCATTCGGTACACATCATCTAATGACTGATTAATTACATACGGTGCTATATTGAAAGACGGTGAATTCGTATAAATTTGTGTAACCATTTCATCGTGTATTCCAACCATTAATAATTCGTCATTTACATGATACACCCACCATTCATAGCCAAACTCTGATGGATCAATCCGATCAGGTTTACCGTAATTATCCAATATTTCATCGCTATATTGACCAATAAATTTGGAAATTCCAGCAGTTGGTCTTGGCAGATCATTTTGATTTTCCTTTTTTTCCTCAACATTTGAAACAGGCTGTATAATTTGTGAAGGGCCCTCTAATAACTCTGTTTTTGATGGTTCTACATTGGAATAATAATAAATTATCCCTAAACATGTTGCGATAATTAAAATACGGAATAGCGTCTTCATAAGTCCCTTCTTTCAAGTATTTTCTTACTTATTATTATACCAATTGTAATGACGTTGACACAATGTTGTCATTGCAACAATTTCCATTTTGTTCTATTATTAAATTTGACCGTATACTTATGTACGATAGGCAAAAGGAGGATATCTAGATGTATTTTGAAAACACACAACTTGAAGATGTAAAAGTTGATCAAGAAGTTTTATCTACAGTAATGGGTAAATTTGGTTTAGAATGTCATGGCGCATGGGATTATGATCGTATGGCTTTTGACCGTTGTTACGATGTTCGAGAAGGTCGCTATTATTTACGCGTTTTCTGTAACGCAGTATCTGGTGATGTTGGTGCTCACAATGCTACTTTAAACATCAACAAACCTGTTATCGGTAAATACTACTATCCACATGGTGTAGAATATACTGACGAGGTATTCCCAGCGCATCTTGTAAAAGAATGTGAAGCAGTATTAGCAGACGTTCGCAAAGAACTTACTGCATACGGAATCTAATCCTACTAAAAAGCTGGTACTGCAATCCAGCTTTTTTATTTTGCCATTATTTACTGTCATTTTTCAAAAATAAAAAAGCCTCCCACGCATTTGCCTGAGAAGCTTTACATATTAAAATCCTAAAATAGCCTTAATTACAGATGTCGTTTCTCCGCCTTCATAAATTACATATAATAAGCAGTAAACTAAAACCCCTGTAATGGCAACGAAGAACCAAATTATACTTGTTATTGGACCAATTTTACGGTGTAGTTTTAAGTTATTTTTAAAACCAGACAATATGCTTGTAATCCCAAATACAGCCCCAACTGTCGCTAATGTAATGTGGAAAATTAAGAAGAACGTGTAGTAGCCTTTAAGATCATCTGGACCACCAAAAGCGGTATTCCCAATAAATACTGTACGCGTTGCATAAATAATAAAGAAGGTTAATGCTGAGACGCCCGCTGCAAACATTACTTTTTTGTGTGATTCTACTTTTTTCTGTGCAATTAATACCCAACCAATCGCTACTAAAACAGCACTAATAACGATAAAGCTTGTACTAATTGTAGGTAAAATAGGTATGCCCATTTTTAAATCCCCAATCTACTTGTAATCTGTTCAATGTAAAATTTAATACTGTGTTCTGTTTTGGAACTCTTTTAGTGCATTTTCAGTAATTTCTTGTTGATTTGTACGCTCTGAATTCCACCATTTGTGGAAAATACGGAATAAAATAACCCCAAAAATAATCTCCTGAATAATTTTCATAAGAACGCCACCAACTTGTTGATCCGCAATTAAATCCATACTTGAAAATAACTCTGGGCCAGATAAAGTTAATTCTGACAATGTTGACGCTGGCACACATAATTCCATTGCCTTCATCCACATTTCACTGTCACTATATGTACCATACATTGGATTTGAAGCAAAAATGATCAACGCACAAGCAGGTGTAATTAATACCGCATTTGCAGCAATATAACCTAATTTGTGAATGTTTTTCATTTTGTGTTGCCCTTCAATTTCATTCAATAAAGGCCAATACATAAAGAATGCAGCAATAAATAAAATCATCGTGAAAATACCATGCAATGTTTCGTTTAGTTTGATGGCATCAAAAACAACCGGTAAATGATAAACCGAGAAAAGCCCAGTAAAAAGTAGAATTGCAAGTAAAGGTTTTGTGAAAATTTTAAAAATTGTACGAACAACTGGCGCCTCTACAACTACCTTCCATACCCACCATGGGATTCCTTTAATAATAAAGACAGGTACTAACAATAATAAAAAAGCCATCTGCGTCATATGCATTGTAAACATAATGTGACCAAGCAAATCTACAGGTGAGCCCTTTACAATATAAAGCACAATCATACCTAAAATGAAATAAACTGCTTCACTTTTCTTTAATGGTTCACTTACTTTGAAATCTTTTCTCCAAGTGACGGTTACTAAAAAATAGACAACCGTTAGAAATACGATTATCCCTATTAAATAAGGACTCCATAATGCTTGAAAACCAAAAATACTAATCGGCATATAATCATGCTCCTTTAAACATCAGTAATTTCATTATAATTTGCCAATTGTCGAACTTCAATGGAAGAACTATGACAATTGCTTGAAATCAAACATGTATTTTATGTATTTGTTAAAAAATTGATTCTTATAATCAAAAACACAAAGGCTTCCGTTTAACGAAATTAGAGACCCTTCGCCAATATATTCCTTATTCAAAAGTTAGCCACAGAGTACTGATTCTATACTTTACATAACAATAATAAAACGCCCTCAGCTAAGCTAAGGACGCTTTCTTGCATATTAACCCCACCAGATGATTGTTGTGAACGCTACGAAGAACGTAAACGCGATGAAGGCAGCACTCCACATGAAGAATTCGATTACACCAACCATGTGTGTAGATCGGTCTTCTAAGTGCATGAATGCATAAAGTTGTAATACTACTTGAATTCCAGCTAATAATAAAATAATTGGAATGATAAACGTTGGCGCGAAACCAGACAATACAGAAGCAAACGCGATAAATGTTAAGAAAATCATAATCGCAAAATTTACTACTTGTTTGCGCATATGAGCTTTTGATTGAGCTTTATCATATTCGAATTGAGCTTGAGTACGTACTTCTACATGAGTTTCGTGTGACATATTATCCCAACACTCCCATCAGATATACTACTGTGAAGATGAATACCCATACAACGTCGATGAAGTGCCAATATAGCGAAGCCGCAAAGAACTTCGGCGCGTTGTATAAGTTTAGTCCACGTCCGCTGTTACGGATGATTAGACCTGAAATCCACACTAAACCAATAACTACGTGCAATCCGTGCATCCCTACAAGCGTAAAGAATGCAGAAGAGAATGCAGATTGTGTATAACCGAAGCCAATATGCACATAGTGCGTGAACTCATAAATTTCTAAGCTTAAGAACCCTAACCCTAAAACAACGGTAAGTGCCATCCAAATACGAACGCCATTAAAGTTGTGATTCTTCATATGGTACATTGCGTACACAGAAGTTAATGAAGATGTTAAAAGTAACATTGTCATAATAAATGCTAATGGTAATTCAAAAAGATCTTTTGCGGCAAATTCCATTCCTGCTGGACCGTGATCTTTAAGTGCGATATATGTAGCAAACACACTCGCAAATAACACTGTATCTGATGCAAGGAAAATCCAAAGTCCAACTAACTTGTTTTTCCCTTCCATTGTTGCTTGTTCAGGGTGTTTTGGCCAAGTTTGTGGAGTAAATTTTTGATTAAGATCCATTACTTGTTACCCCCTTTTTTTCCTGTTGCACGATAGTTAGCTAAGTCAGCTTCAATTGCCTCTACTTCAGCAACCGATACATGGAATCCTAAATCGTCTTTGAATGAACGAATGATCATACATGCAACTGTTAAACCTAAACCACCGATTATTAATGCTAATGATACTGCAGGTGAAGTATGTCCTGCTGTTCCAGCTATCGCTTGGTCACCCCACGGGCTATATAAAGCACCGAATGCAGCGGCAAATACGCCGATTGACATTACTAAAGGTAAAATTGAATTGTTTGGCATGTGAATTTCACCTAGTGGCTCAGCATATACCATACCTTCTTTGTTACCTTCTTCTTTTTCAATCCAATATGGATCTAATCCACGTACAAGTGGCATTTGTTTAAAGTTATAGAATGGTAGTGGTGTTTCAATAGCCCACTCAAGTGAACGTCCATCACCCCAGTAATCACGTTTATTAACTGGTTCTGATTTAATCGATAATAAAACATCGATTACTAATAAAATTACCCCAACACCCATCATTAATGCACCGATTGATGAAATCGTGTTGAATAAATCCCAACCTTGACCATCCATGTAAGTGAATACACGACGTGGCATACCCATTAATCCTAAGAAATGTTGTACAAAGAACGTTAAGTGGAAACCAGTGAAGAATATCCAGAAAGTAAGTACTCCAAGTTTCGGATTTAATGCACGGTTAAACATAATTGGCCAGTAGAAGTGTGCTGAACCAAATAACGCTGTTACGATACCACCAACGATTACGTAGTGGAAGTGAGCAACGATGAAGTAAGAATCGTGTAATTGGTAGTCAAGCGGAGCTGTTGCTTGCATGACACCTGTTACACCACCCGCTACGAATGACGGGATGAAACCTAATGCGTAAAGCATCGGTACTGTAACTTTGATTGAACCGCCCCAGATCGTTAAGATCCAGTTGAATACTTTCATACCTGTTGGCACGGCGATTGCCATTGTCGCAACAGCGAAGATTGCGTTCGCAGTAGCACCTAAACCAACTGTGAACATATGGTGAGCCCATACCATGAACCCTAAGAAACCGATTAAGATTGTTGCGAATACCATTGAAGAGTATCCGAATAAGCGTTTACGAGCGAATACTGGAATAATCTCAGAGAATAAACCGAACGCAGGTAAGATTAAAATATATACTTCTGGGTGACCGAATATCCAGAATAAGTGCTCCCAGATAATTGTGTTACCACCCATAGTATGATCGAAGAAATTTGCTCCGAACATACGATCAACTAACATTAAGAATAATCCACCAGTAAGTGGAGGGAATGCAAATAAAATTAATGAACTTGATACTAAAGTAGTCCAAGTAAATAGTGGCATACGCATAAACGTCATACCTGGTGCACGCATCGTAATAATTGTAACGATGAAGTTAATACCAGAGATTAATGTACCCGCACCAGAGATTTGTAAACCAAGGACATAGAAATCAATACCATGGCCAGGTGAATATAAAGATAATGATGCATATGAAGTCCAACCTGCATCAGGTGCTCCACCTAAAAAGAATGATAGGTGTAAGAATACCGCACCTAGGAAGAATAACCAGAACCCAAGTGAGTTCAAGAATGGGAACGCTACGTCACGCGCACCAATTTGTAATGGTACGATGGCGTTCATAAATGCAAAGATAATTGGTGTCGCTGCTAAGAATAGCATCGTTGTACCGTGCATCGTTAATAATTCGTTATATAGGCCTGCAGAGATGAACGTACTTTCTGGGAACATTAACTGAATACGCATCAGTAACGCTTCAAAACCTGCAATTGCAAAGAACAATGTACCAGCTGCTAAATACATAATGGCGATTTTCTTATGATCGACCGTTGTTAAATAGTCATATACATGTGCTCCAAAGCCCTTTTTCTGTGTAACAGAGCTCACAACTTTAACCTCCTTCAAAGTTTCTCTATAATTGTTTAATTATTTTTCAACAGATAATGTCATTAAGTATTCAGCAATTGCTTTTGCTTCTTCTTCTGTTACAAGGTTATCCGGCATTTCATTATCTGGCTTGTATTTAGAAGGTTCATAAATCCAATCTGCTGTATTTTCAACTGTGTGCTTCATAAAACCAGCAACACGGTTACGATCACCGAAAGTTGTTAAGTTTGGACCCACGCCATTACCTGCTACTGCTGATACAGCGTGACATCCTAAGCAAGAGTTTGCAAAAGTAGCTTCCCCTACGTCAGATGATTCTTTGTCTGCGATTGCACCTTCAGTTGCTTGCATAGCTGCAACCCAAGCATCAAATGCTTTTGGTTCAAGCGTTTTCACTTTGAAGTCCATTAATGCGTGTGAAGGACCACATAGCTCAGCACATTTACCGTAGAATACGCCTTCACCGTCATTTAAGTCAGATGATTCTTTGTCAAATTGTAAGTAGAATTTGTTAATACCGTCAACGTTTGTATCCATCTTACCGCCTACTGCCGGAATCCAGAATGAATGTTTTACGTCAGCTGCGACTAAATTGAAGTATACTTTTTCGTCAGTTGGTACTACTAATTCTTGCGCAGTAATAATACCTTGCTCTGGATACTCAAACTCCCACCAGAATAATTTTGCCGTTACATTTACTGTAAGTGCTGTTTTGTTGCCGTTTTCATCTACTTCATCCATTGCAGCAACATCTGCAAGTTTATAAGTAGTGTTTAAAGTTGGTACAGCTAAGATTAGTAATAAAACAATCGGAATAACTGTCCAAATCACCTCTAATGTGTGACTTCCTTCCACTTGCTTAGGCATATGGTTCTCGCCAACTTTTGAGCGGCGGAATTTAAAGAAGGCAACTAAATAAATAGTAGATACTACGATTACTACCAATGCCATAATCGTTATGGATAATAGTAAAATGTTTAATTGCTCTTTACCTACCGCACCTGCTGGGCGAAGTGTTGAAATGTACTCTTCACCACATGCTGAAAGGAATACTGTCATTACTGTTAATAGCGAGAATAAACGCCATTTTTTAAGCCCTTTCATCATAGCTTAATAAACCCCTCTTTCTTTGTTGTATTTTCCATGTGTAACCAGGACTACGGTATGTTGTATATGAATTCTTGTGTAGTTTTCACTACTAAAGAAAGAATTCCGTTGTATATATGCTACATATTGCTTTAGATTAGTTCACATAGATTCGTAATAGGTATTAATAGCATTGGAATATTATTCAAACAATATTCATACTAGAAAAAACACAAAAAGAAACGATGTAACAATCCACCGTATCAACTTAAAGTGGATTAGTGCTAGAAATCTATTCGAACGGATAGATTGCTACTTTCCTTTTGATCAATACGACGTTAACTAATCTAAATGCACGTCCCCACATGTCGGCAGCGAATGATGCCATTGTTACAAAATTTCGCTTACGTTATTACAGGAGTCTCTATCCCGTCACGAGATACGCTTTCAATCCTCTCCCTAAAGAGTTTATCTTTTCCAATTAATATCAAAAAAATATTCATTAGAGCAAATTGATAACTATACTTTGTAAGCTTCCACTAAGTTTGAATTGAATTTCCAATCTTTATGAGTGCAAGGAAACTTTGCAAAAATATTTAGTCATGTAATGACCCGTTAATGTCATTACAAAGTATACATGACAAAATTTACTTCTCCTTTCAAATTTGTAAGCATATTCCGCTACTCTTAACTATATCTAAATTTGTATCGGATTTCTAGACGTTTCGTGAAATTTCAACAATCAGCGTTTGAAATGTAACGAAGCGTTCAGAAATCTAAAACAACATCTATATAGTAATGCATTTTCTGCCAATATTTGTGAAGGATAGGAGACGAATTTATGAACAATTTGTGAAAAACTGGATGTAGAATATGGGTAAATCTAGTTATAAGTTGTTTTTTTACCATTTTTTCGCTATCATCTTAAACTAGAGACGCTTTTATGAGCGATGTTGACTATTAAAGTAGGTGGGTTCACTTCATGCAACAAAAATATTACAAATATTTAAAATGGTTTGCTGTTGCGGCAACGCTTGGTATGCTACTTATTCTTCAAGGTGGGGCTCTCGTTACTAAAACAGACAGTGGACTGGGTTGTGGTCGAAATTGGCCAGACTGTAACGGATCTTTAATTCCTAAAGAAATTACATCCGCAGTTTTAATTGAATTCTCACATCGCCTTATTACAGGTGCTGTTTCCATCTTTATACTTGTATTAGTTGTATGGACATGGCGTGCACTTGGACATATTCGTGAAGTGAAATTCCTAGGTTTCATGGCATTATTTTTCTTAGTTTTACAAGCTCTAATCGGGGCTGCCCAAGTATTATGGGGACAAGGTGATTTCATTCTTGCTCTGCACTTTGGTATTTCATTAATCTCATTTGCAGCTGTTTTATTACTCACATTAATTGTATTTGAAGTCGATCAGAAATTTGATGCTGATAAAATTTATATGAGTAAAAAGCTAAAAATACATACGATTAGCATAACCTTATACTCCTATGTGGTTGTTTATACTGGCGCATTAGTTCGTCATACAGATGCGAGTTTAGTTTGTCCAGACTGGCCATTCTGCCGTAATAATCAACCGTTTGCACTTCCTTATAATATGTATGAGTGGGTTCAAATGGGTCACCGATTTGCGGTATTACTCTTCGTCATTTGGATTGCTT
>JAZUES010000231.1:0-2655 GCA_045640265.1 Solibacillus sp. | reverse complement strand
GAGCGTAAGGAAAAGTACGATTTTTCTAGTCCATATATGAAATCAGAAGCTGTAGTAGCCGTACATACTGATAATACAGACATTAAAGAGCCAGCAGACATGGATGGTAAAAAGTCTGCTCAAACAATTACAAGTAACTTCGCCCGAGATGCAGAAGCGCTAGGGGCAGAGGTAGTAGCGACAAATGATTTGATGAGTTCAATTGAGTTAGTCATACAAGGTCGTGCAGATGGAACGATTCATGACCGCGTTACATTCCTAACGTATTTACAGGAGCAACCAAATACTAAGTTGAAAGTGCTAGATGGTTCTGTTAATTCATCAGATATTGCCTTAATTTTAAATAAAGAAAACGATGAGTTCCGTGAGAAATTAAATGAAATTATTAAAGAGCGTACAGAAGATGGTACATTCGCAGCGATTTCAGATAAGTATTTTGGTGAAAATATTATTTCAAACAACTAATGGAAAGGTCGTTTCGACGGCCTTTTTTATATGGAAGCAATTATACATAAGTGTAATTGATTTAGAAAGGAGTGCTAGTGGATGAGTAGAGAAATGGATATTTTACTTAGCTCAATCTGGCCAATTTTAAAAGCGGGACTTCTTGTAACCATTCCGCTATCGCTCATTGCCTTTGCAATCGCGTTAGTCATTGCAGTTGTAACGGCTTTAGCTAGAATATCAAATTACCGTTTATTAAAGGGGCTTTTTGGGGCCTATGTATGGGTATTTCGTGGAACACCGTTATTAGTACAATTATTTATCATATTCTTCGGCCTTCCAAAAATGGGAATTACCCTTGATGCTTGGGCGGCTGCAATTATTACTTTCTCACTAAATACCGGAGCTTATGCCTCTGAATCCATTCGAGCTTCAATATTGGCAATTCCAAAAGGTCAATGGGAAGCTGCAGAATCTTTAGGTATGACGTATTGGCAGATGTTAAGACGTGTCATTGCACCGCAAACGGTACGCATTTCATTACCATCAGTAGCAAATGATTTTATCGATTTAGTAAAAGGCACATCTCTAGTGGCCAGTATAACACTTGCAGATTTGTTCATGGTGGGGCAGCAAATTACAGCCCGTACATATGAACCGCTAATGATTTATTCGCTTTGTGCGGTTATATATTTAATCTTTATTAGTGTGTTAATGGTCATTCAAAATCGATTAGAAAAATACGCATCAAAGTATATATAAAGCTGGCACAGTGAGCGTTAGAAGGGAGGGCTTATTATCGTACAATTTCAACAAGTATCCAAATTTTTTGGTAAGCATGAAGCATTAAAAAATATAAATTTAAAATTTAATGAAGGTGAAACAACCGTTATTTTAGGACCTTCTGGATCGGGAAAATCAACGTTGCTCCGCTGTATCAATTTGTTAGAGCGTCCGGAGAAAGGGACTTTATTGGTCGGAAACCAGAGAGTGGAGCTGAATAAGCCGATTACCCAAAAGAATTTGCTTTCAATTCGGCAAAATACGGCGATGGTATTCCAAAGCTTTAATTTGTTTCCGCATATGAAGGTGCTTGAAAATGTAATGGAAGGGCCGATTACGGTCTTAAAGCAAAACAAAGTTGCTGCGCGGGAAAAGGCAAATCAATTATTAAGTAAGGTTGGTCTAAGTCATAAAACAGACCAATATCCTTCGCAATTATCTGGAGGTCAGCAGCAGCGGGTTGCGATTGCAAGAGCATTGGCAATGGAGCCACAGTTTTTATTATTCGATGAGCCGACCAGCGCATTAGATCCTGAGCTTGAAGGAGAAGTACTGAAGGTGTTAAAGGATTTAGCAGAGGAAGGGAAGTCAATGATTATCGTGACGCATAATTTGAATTTTGCGCGCGAAGTGGCAGACCGGATTTTATTTTTAGAGCATGGTGAAATTGTCTATGACGGAGAGACAGAGAACTTTTTTACGGCAAATGATAACGAACGAATTCGTCAATTTATACAATCTATGCAATTTATTTAAGGGCAAAAGATAGAAGCAGTATGTTATATGCAAAAATATATTCTACATTAAGAACTTCAAATGACACAGAGACTGTGTATCCATTTGAAGTTTTTTTCTGAAGAAAATTACAACGAAAATGAAAAATCAACAATGTGTTGAATTTTGTGCATTGCTACATCCGCTCATTCGTTTTAAACTGGAAACATGAAATGAACGTGTTCAATTTTGAGGAGGAAGCAAACAATGAGTAAATTATCAAAAATGTTAATGGCGATTGCCAGTGTAATAATTGTTGGGTTAGTAGGGAAAGCATTTATTTTAGATGAGTCGGTGAAAAGTTATTTAGTGACGTTCTTTTTCGTTGGGGCAGGGTTAGCGTTGTTACGTTTATTTATTAACACGATGATTCGTAAAATGAAAGGGAAACCTATTGTTATAAAAGTGGGATTCTTCGCTGCACTTTTAGGTTTAGGGGTACCATTCCAAAGCTGGTTCCGTACAGAAGTAATTTTCTCGATGAGTAAAGCATTTATTGTGCCAAGTATTTCAGTGATGGTGGCAAGTGTTGTGTTGATGACGATTGTGTATGGCATCATTGGGAAACGAATTGAAGAAGCACGTGTAGAGGAGCCTCAATTAAATTAAAATAAGAAAATGGACATCACTCTTTAAAAGTGGTGTCCATTTTTT
>JAZUES010000230.1:0-4896 GCA_045640265.1 Solibacillus sp. | reverse complement strand
GTCCTGCAGCTTCTAATGCCTCTTTTGGACTTGTGAATTCCACATCTTCAAATTTGTCTGTAATCAATGTCGCAATTTTTGCCAATGTAAAACACTCCTTCGTCTTTTTAAGGTACAATAATTTGATTCCCCAAATTATTGAGAGTAAAACATCTGTAGTGTTTAAAAATAAAAAAACGCCAGAAACAGATTATACTATCTGCTCCTAGCGTTTCATTAAACTATACGTTTTATTCAGCTAAACCCATTTCTGCTTTTACAACATCCGAAATGCGGTGAACATATGTTTCACATGCTTCTTTAGTCGCTGCTTCTACCATGACACGAACTAAAGGTTCTGTACCAGAAGGACGTACTAATACGCGACCTTCACTAGCCATCTCTGCCTCTACTTCCGCGATCACTGCTGCTACTTTTTCATTCTGCGTTACGGCATGCTTATCTGTCACACGTACGTTAATTAGACATTGTGGGAAGACAGTCATTTCTGCTGCAAGCTCTGAAAGTTTTTTGCCTGTTGCTTTCATGATACTTACTAATTGAATACCAGTTAGTAACCCATCACCAGTTGTGTTGTAATCTAAGAATACGATGTGACCTGATTGCTCGCCACCTACGTTATAACCGTTTGCACGCATCTCCTCGACAACATAACGGTCACCAACAGCTGTTTTCACACTTGTCATTTCATTTTCTTCTAATGCTTTATAGAAGCCCATGTTACTCATCACAGTAGAAACGACTGTATTTTTGTTTAAACGCGCCTTTGCGTTTAAATGCTTACCGATGATGAACATAATTTGGTCACCATCAACAATTTTACCGTTTTCGTCTACTGCGATTAAACGGTCACCGTCGCCATCAAAAGCGAGACCTACATTTGCACTGCGTTCTACTACAAATGCTGCTAATTTCTCAGGATGAGTTGAACCAACGCCTGCATTAATGTTTAAGCCATCAGGTGAAGCACCCATTGTTGAAATATCCGCCTCTAAATCTGCGAATAAATGTGTTGCTAATGAAGAAGTTGCACCGTTTGCACAATCTAACGCGACATGTAAACCTACGAAATCTTCATCCACTGTTTGTTTTAAATAAGAAATATATTTTTGACCACCCTCGAAATAATCCGATACAGATCCGATTTCTCCTCCGACTGGGCGTGGTAATGTGTCTTCTTCTGCATCAATATAGCTTTCAATTTCTGCTTCTTGTGCATCTGTTAATTTAAAGCCATCTGGGCCGAAAAATTTAATACCGTTGTCTGCGACAGGATTGTGTGATGCTGAAATCATAACACCCGCTTCTGCATTCATCACGCGTGAAAGATACGCGACACCTGGTGTACTAATCACACCTAAGCGCATAACCTCCGCACCGATAGAAAGAAGACCTGCAACTAGTGCACCTTCTAACATTTCTCCAGAAATACGTGTATCACGTCCAATTAATACTTTCGGGCGATCTTTTGCATCCTTCGTTAGCACGTACCCACCAATACGACCTAGTTTGAACGCGAACTCTGGTGTTAGCTCACTGTTAGCGACACCACGGACGCCATCTGTTCCGAAATATTTACCCATTACTTATTCTCTCCTTCAACGCTTGACATTCCATACATTTGTAATATGTTCCGCAATCTCTGCGGATGTATGTTCATGTTTTAGAATGCGATTTAGTTTCCCTCTGAGTCGTTGATATTCGAATCCGACTCTACTTCATTATCCGTATCCTCTGTATCAACAGGCTCACTATATGCATCTGCATGAATTATAACTTTTTCTTGTGATAATTTTGCTGCACCTGTTGGTAAAACGACTGCAAAATCATAAGAACCTGATTCTGTAATTTTTGAGATATCTACCTCAGCAACGACATTCTCAAGTGCTTCAATTATCGCTTTAGGACCATATACTGTGATTTTTGAAGGCTCAATTGATAAGTTTTCAATCGTTACCCCATCGGGAGCTTTCCCTATTTCCTTTATTGTAATCGGGAGCTCTCGACTATATTCATTAATTTCTACTTTTACTTTTACTTTCTCTGGGCTAACACGTACATCTAGTTTATTTAAATCTCTATCTAATACTTTTACAGTAGCTTCTTGTTCAAAAGATTTATTGATACCTTTATCACCCGTAATCGTTGCTTTTACGTAGCTAATACTATCAATAACACTTTTAGCTCCTGTAATCGTTACGCGGCTCGGATCAGCAATCATAGAATTAATAACGAAGTCTTCTGCCACTAGACGATTATTCATCTCTGGCTCTATACGAAACTCTTCTGTAATCTTTTCTTCTATCTCCACATTGACTGTTCTTGGCTCAATCGATACATTTAGTTTTTCAGAAAAGTTTTCAGACAGTATTGTAACGCTATGCTCTCCAATTAACAATGATCTTAAATCGACAAATACTTTGAAATCCTTTTCTAGCTTCGTTTTTAATACAATTGCAGGCGGTCCAGAAATTTTGACATCGACCGTTTCAGGTAAACCCGTTACAAACAAATTATCTTCATCATAATACACCTCTAATGGTACATTTGTGATGACATCTGTTTCTGTAGATGCGCCATTTTCATTTTCACGTTTTTCTTCTGTTTGAACGTATAAAAATAAGGCTGCTGCTAAAAACAATGCCGTTAAACGTAGCATCCATGGACTATCAAATAACTTATCCATTCTTCTTCCCTCCCCAAGTCCACTTAGAAGCTAAGTTAGAATCTTGCTCAGGACCAAACCACATTTTGCGAAGTAATTCTTCAAATTCTTGAATAGAAAGATTACGGTGTAAGTTGCCATTTGCTGTAATACTGATTGCACCTGTTTCTTCAGATACAACAACCGTAATGGCATCCGTTACTTCACTTAAACCAAGTGCAGCTCGGTGACGTGTTCCTAACTCTTTCGAAATAAAGGCACTTTCCGATAATGGTAGATAACATGCCGAAGCAGAAATTTTATTTTTTTGGATAATGACCGCGCCATCATGAAGTGGCGTATTCGGAATAAAGATATTAATCATTAATTCTGAAGTAATGTGAGACTCCATTTTAATACCTGTTTCCACATATTCATTGAGTCCTGTTTCTTTTTCAATCGAAATAAGCGCACCAATACGACGTTTGGCCATGTAGCTTACTGATTTTTTCATTGCCTCTACTAAACGTGTTTGTTCATCATCTTGTTGGTTTATAGTACGTTGGAAAAGCTTTCCTCGCCCAATTTGTTCGAGTGCTCGACGTATCTCAGGCTGGAAAATAATGATGATGGCCAAGAATCCCCAATCAATGACCTCTTGTAATAGCCAATCAAGCGTATCTAATCCAAACACATACGTTGCAAATTTTGCTAAAACAATAATTAATAACCCTTTTAATAATTGAACGGCTTTCGTTCCTTTAATGAGGGTCAATGCTTTATAAATGACGTACCAAACGAGCAGTACATCTAAGAGCTTAAAAATAAGATTTACAGCTGTAATATCTGTAAATTGTTCCATTAATTGCACGTGGCATCCCCCACTTTTAATAGCTAATCCATACTAATTTTAGTATATCACAATTCAGTCTCAGATTAACTTTCTCAAAGAAAAAAGTCTACCCAAGCGAGTAGACTTTGCTTTCTTTAATAGAACGTCATTTTTTAGTAAAAGTTTCGGATTACTGAAACAATCCAACAACTTCGTTAAAGCCTTTTTTAATTTTGTACCAAAGCCATTCAAACGCTTCATCAATTTCCTGCACTTGCCCTGTCACAACTGCTGTTGATGCCATATAATTGCCGTTAATCACCGTTACATTGCCATCTACTTCTCCTTCAATGACAATATCTCCATTTTTCACGACAATATCCCCTTTGACAACCTCTCCAGCTGGTACCGTCACCGTTTGACCATCCACTACTAGGTTCGGTTGTTTCGTTACAGAAAATTGATCGTCATTTGGGTAGCTACCGAGTAATGTAGCACTCATAAATAAGCAAAATACAGCTGCTGCAACTAACATCGGATGCTGACGAAACCACTGTTTAATACCAGCAGAACTTTTACGTTTCGGTAACCGACTTATTACTTGTTCCTCAAAGCTAGGAGGGGCAGTAATATGTGCTGCACTCTTGATAAACGCAACCGTGTCACTTAATTCATGCATATGTTGTTGGCAATCTGAACATGCTTGTAAATGTTGTTTAAGTTTTCGTTCATGCTCTCGACTAATATCACCATCTAAATATTCGTGCATGTAATCCACGAATTGTGATGCACAGGTTTTCATGCGTATCGTCCTCCTATAAATTGTTTAACTGCTTTCGTAAAGCTTCTCGTCCACGATGGATACGTGTTTTCACAGTACCTAGTGGCATATCTAAAATTTCACTAATTTCTTGAAGTGACAATTCCTCAATATATTTTAAAACGATTACTGAACGATATTTATCAGGTAAGCGACTAATTTCATATTGAATGCGATCTTGAAGCTCCAACTGCTCTACAACCTCTTCTGGAAGCTGTTCGTCAGCAGCGATTTGTGAATACATATCCAACCCATCTGTACCCGCAACTTCTGCATCTAAATAATAATCTGGCTTCTTCTTTCGAATGCGGTCGATACATAGGTTCGTTGCAATCCGATATAGCCAAGTCGAAAATTTTCGTTTTTGATCATACGAATGAAGATTGATATACGCACGAATAAAAGCCTCTTGCGCAATATCTTCTGATTCTTGTTTGTTGCCAAGCATGCGGTAACACACTTGGTACAGCTTGTGCTGGTAGAGGTTAACAATATCGGCATATGCGTTTTGATCACCTTTAAGCACTTGCTTTATTCTTTTATTCACTAACGCATCCATTTGTCTTTCCTCTCCACCTTTTTAGCTGTTCTATATTTACG
>JAZUES010000229.1:0-3584 GCA_045640265.1 Solibacillus sp. | reverse complement strand
CACAGAGACTCTGTAAAGAGGCTTTGTGAATGTGTGCTGAGCCCGCCGAATGATTATCCCCAAATATCCACTATTTTAGAGGGGAATATGCTTTGATATTGAAAAATGTTTCACCCAATAGTATAGAAAGCCCGGCGCCTTGCGATAGCATAGCGCCTACGTATTTAAAAAGGTTCGTAAAGATGCACTTTGTATCGGCGGGCCTTACACACAGCACAAAGAACATTCAGAGAGACTCTGTAAAGAGGCTTTGTGAATGTGTGCTGAGCCCGCCGAATGATTACCCCAATCCCAACTTTTTAGAAGAAAAAAACCCTATCTATTTTACATTTGTAAAAATAGATAGGATTTAATTACTTAATTATTAATTCGCTGTAAATTTCTTCACTAAGTCTGAACGTACCCAAACGTATTCGCTCGGTGGGTTAGCGTCTGATAATAGCTTGTACCAAACGTAGCCATCAGAACCTGTTGTTTCATCGACGATTACGACAGGATAACCAAATGATTTCGTTTCCCCAACATTTTTAGCTTTGTACGTAAATACTTTTTCAGAGTCTGTTGTAGCTTCTGCACGTGTATTGACTAAGTCACCGTTATTAACGACGAACGCTAAGTTTGCTTGGTTGTAATCCTTTTTACCAAAGCGATTGTCTAAACGGAACATATGACCCGCAATTTTACTACCCCAGAAAGGATCGGATGCATAGTGAACATTCAAACCAGCTGTTTTATTACCTGGTGAGGCACCTTTTGCATATGCTCCTGATTGAGGTACGTAGTTAAGGTTCACATATTGGTTTAAGAATGCCATGACACTATCATCACGTGATGCAAATGATGTACCTAGTGCTGTGTTGGCATCATAAACTTTAATACCGAAAATATTGTTTTTCTGCATTGAGTTTGTACTAATACCGTAGTCACTTTCATGCATAGCAGCAGCTAAAATAAAGAGCGCATTGACATGATGGCTTGCTTCTACTTGTTTCAGTAGGTGACCCATACCGATTAAGCGAGAATCGATTGTTGCATGTTTATAATTTCCGCCTAATTGCTGACGTTCCTCAAGCATCGTTGTAATGATGTGATCTAATTCTTCAGCTGTATAGTTTGATGGCTGACGAACCGATGTAAATTGGAAGTAAGGGTAGTAAGTGCCGACTTTATTTGTTAATAGGAAGTCGCTATAGAAGTTGACACCATCTTGACTGTAATAGTTGACACCAGATTTCATAAAGGCTGGTGCTGCACTAATGACATATTCTCCTATATATTTTTCTGTCATATGGTTATATAGTTTATGTGTTAAATAACCACCAGCAACATAATAATAGTTTTGTCCTTTTAACAGACTAGAAGGGGTTAATGTCACTTCATTGATTTTTGCATAGCCTTTCGTATCGGCTAAGCGAACGATGGCATACTTATCATTACTTGAATAGTATTTGAACTCATTACCTTCAGCGGCGTATGTTAACGCTGTTTTGAAGTTTGAATCAGCGTAGATTGTTGTCGTATTTGCTGTTGTATCAGCAGCAGATGCTAAACCTGCTGGCATTTGAATAATTTTATCACCTTTAAAAATGAGATTTAGTGAAGCAGCTTTTTGTGCAGCTTCTGCTTGCTCATAATTATAGTAGATGGTTGGATTTTTTGTTACAACACCATTGGAAATTTTACCGATGTAATAATTTGATGCGTTTGATACTGGTGGTGTAACAGGTGTTTCATTATTTTGTTCTGCATTAAATTTATCGATTGTTGTCTCCATACGATATAAAAATGCAGCAGCTTGCGCGATTGTTGCAGAGCTTTTTGGTTCAAAATAAATACCCTTTGCCGTTAATGATCCAGCAATAATATTGTAGTAAACATTTGTTGCAATCGCCGCTTTAAATTCATCGCGAATTTTATTATTGTCTTTAAATGTTAATGGGGCTCCGTTTAGTGGAACCTTTGAATAAACAAGTGCACGCTGTAATAATGCCGCCATTTGTTCGCGTGTGATTTTATCGTCTGAACGGAAAGTACCGTCTGGATAACCGCTTAAAATGCTTGCCCCAGCAGCTGCTTGAATTTCGTTTGTACGCTCTTCACCAGCTTTTAAATCTTTAAATGTGATTGAATTTGATGCCGGTAAATCAAATGCTCGAGATAAATAAGAAGCAAATTCTCCACGAGTTACTGCACGATTCGGATTGTAATTGCCCTTTGCGTCTGGACGAATTACATTTAAATCGGCCCAGTATGTAAGCCCTTCAGCTAAAGGATGATCCTTTATATCATTGGCATGAGACGTTGTTTGCGTTGTGATGGAAATCGTTATAAGCATAGCAATTGCAAAAACGACTATTTTTTTTATCATAATTACACTCCCTTCTTTCACTTATTTTAACAATTTATCCACAATAATAATAGGTACAATAATAATAGGAACAATGATAATAGTATAGAAAACATAGTAAAACTTGGTTAATAGTCATATGCAATTTAAATTATTTGTAGATAATATATAAATGATACTAAAAATGAGAAAAAATGTTATTTTTATGACACAAACCTTTATTTTGAAAGATAATTAATATATAATGAAGTGAAATATTTGGTAATTCCAGAGTACTAAACATCTAAAAATAGAGATAGGGTGGAGAAGTATGGCAAGAGGACGTCGAGTAAATTCAAGTGGAGAAAAGAGTAAAAAATTATTATTAGAAAAGGCTATTGAATTGTTTTCAATTCACGGATTTCACCAAACAAAAATTAGTGACATTGTAAAATCAGCAAATTTAACACAGCCAACATTTTATTTGTACTTCCGAAGTAAAGAAACATTATATAACGATTTGAACGAAAAATTCCAAAATGAATTAATTGAAATTTTCGCGAAATCAAAAAATAGCCAGCCTAATGAACAAAAAGCAAACGAAGTCATTCAGAATAATTTAAAACGGATTTTTGACTACTTTGTAGAAAATCCAAATTTAACGAAAATTGGCTTTTATGAATCGAGTCAATCATCTGTAGTAAAGCAACTACTTGTTTCCAAATTAGAAAATGTCATTTCAAACGATTTAAAAGATTATGCAATCGTGAAACGTGTCGATAAAAATGTGCTTGCTGAAAGCTTAGTTGGCTCAATGGAACGTTTAACATTAACGAATCTATTAACGAAAAAAACAGACTCACAAAAATTAGCAAAAGAGATTAGTACGATTTATTTTGCAGAAGAACGTAATGTAGTTCATCAATAAAATGATATATAAACTAGCGGCAATGCCATAAGTAGAAAACCACCATTTTGCAAACTTGCAAAGTGGTGGTTTTCGGCGTATCAAGGAATTGATTTCCATTCCGGTTATGCTTTCCGCGGGCACGGCCTGAGCCTGTAGTCTCAGGCGTCGTGCTATTCCCGCAGGAGTCAAACCTACATTCCAATCAATTCATAAAATGTAAATGTCATATTCAAGTGTCCATCATATGTTCTTTAAAAATGGACTTTCTGGGCAATTCCTAGTCTTTTTAATTACTACTTTGAAACCGTTGTTATGTGCAGGTACGCGCCTTGTTTTAACGATTTTCCG
>JAZUES010000228.1:0-5067 GCA_045640265.1 Solibacillus sp. | reverse complement strand
CATTTACACGCATTGAAAACCGACTCGATGACGAGGCAGAGTTCGGCAAGGCCATGGACGACATCGTAAGTGAATATATGGGCTCGGCGGATTCCGAGATTCATATCGCCCTTGACAAGGTTAAAGCTCTTGCGGAGCAATACGGTGAGAACGAATACACCCTCGATTTCGTTTTTCTCCTCAACTGCATCCCGACTCTCAAGGAACGTTACGAAGCTAAGAAAATCCCCGAAAATATCGATTATGATGCAATTGGTAGCTTAGCCTCTGAAGCATTGCAAAAATTGAAAAAGGTGCGACCACTTTCAATTGCACAAGCATCACGTATTTCAGGTGTAAACCCTGCGGATATTTCAATTTTACTTGTCTATATTGAACAAGGAAGAATAGCAAAAGTAAGTACGGACTAATAATGATGAGCGTCTTTTAAACAGTAAAGGCGCTCGTTCTTTTGAATATCAAAAAGGAGCGTGTTTATGAACGAAAAACAATTTATTGAAGCATTGAAGCAAAAGGGCATTGAACTTTCAGAACAGCAAATCGCACAGTTTAAAAAATACTTTGAACTACTAGTTGAATGGAATGAAAAAATGAATTTAACTGCGATTACTGATCTAGAAGGTGTTTATTTAAAACACTTCTATGATTCCATTAGTGCATCATTTTACTTCGATTTTACAAAAGTAACGCGTGTATGTGATGTAGGTGCTGGTGCAGGATTCCCAAGTATCCCAATTAAAATTTGCTTCCCGCATTTACAAGTTACAATTGTCGACTCGTTAAATAAACGTATTACATTTTTAAATCATTTAACAAATGAATTACAGTTAGAAAATATGAATTTTGTGCATGCACGTGCAGAGGAATTCGGTCAAAATACGATTTATCGTGAAAAGTTTGATGTTGTGACAGCACGCGCAGTTGCTCGTCTTTCCGTGCTTTCTGAGCTATGTATCCCTCTTGCAAAAGAAGGCGGCTATTTTGTTGCGTTAAAAGCAGCAGCTGGGGCAGAGGAAATGAAAGATGCAGCGAAAGCCATTTCTACTCTAGGTGCAAAATTAAAAGAAGAATATTCATTCCATTTGCCAGTAGAGAAAAGTGAGCGTTCACTTTATATTTTTGATAAAATAAAAATAACACCCAAGAAATACCCACGTAAACCAGGTGTTCCCAATAAAACACCAATTAAATAAGCAAATTTCTTCTAGATAAAAACATAAATTATGAAATGTTTTCGTCCTTTGATGCATACATATTTATATTTATGGCTTTTATAAATAACTGTTCAATGGACACTGTACATTTATGAGTGAATCATAAATAATATTTAATATGAGCTAGATAGTTTCTTAAAGGTGGTGCCACACGGATGAAAAGTACTTTTTCACGTTTTTTCGGAGGCGGTTTAAAGCAAGAACACGAACAAGAGCACGAACAAGGGCAAGAACAAAATCCAGAAGTAAAAACTGAAGTAGAAGTTATAGAGAATATCTCAATGACTTCAGAAGAAGAAGTTAAAAATCCAATAGATAAAATCATTCCGAACCGTTATCAGCCACGTACAGTTTTTGATGATGAAAGGATTGAAGAATTAGCAAGGACGATTCATACACATGGTGTAATTCAACCAATTGTCATTCGTCCAATGAGTGATGACTCTGGAAATTTTGAAATTATTGCAGGTGAACGCCGATACCGTGCGATGAAATCTCTACAATGGACAGACGTGCCAGCAATTGTCCGCCATTTAAATGATCGGGAGACAGCTTCTATTGCATTAATTGAAAACCTTCAACGTGAAGAGTTAACTGCAATTGAAGAAGCACTGGCCTATCAGCAATTACTAGAGATGCATTCACTCACACAAGAGGCACTTGCACAGCGGCTTGGAAAAGGACAATCGACTGTTGCTAATAAATTGCGGTTATTGAAGCTTCCACAATTTGTACAAGAGGCGATTTTAAATCGTGAAATTACTGAACGCCATGCGCGTGCGTTAATTGCGATTAAAGATGAGCAACTACAAATGCAATTAATTGCAGCAACTAAGGAATATGATTGGAACGTAAGGCAGCTTGAGCATCAAATCCAACTAATTTTAAATCCAGAAGAGCCAGAAGTGAAAAAGCGTAAATCGAGCCGAAAAGCGATTAGTAAAGATGTTCGAATTGCTTTAAATACGATTAAACAGTCATTAACGATGGTTACAAAAAGCGGAATCCATGTGAAAACAGAGGAAGAAGATACAGAGGATTACTATCAAATCACTGTAAAAATTCCAAAGAAAAATAAATGATTACCTGTAAAAACAAGGATTTATATACCTTCTATGCAATTAAAGCGTAGAAGGTTTTTTTGTCGGAATGAAAGAAATTGAATTTCATACCACGTTTACAGAGATTTTTTGATAAAATTAATGTAAATTAAAGAGAATAGTAGAAAATTTTTAAATCTTTTGTGTTAATGATGATTTAACCTAAATTGAAGTGATGAAAGCAGGTGCAAGTTTGGGACGTATTATAGCGATTACCAATCAAAAAGGTGGCGTGGGAAAAACAACGACATCTGTCAATTTAAGTGCATGTTTAGCTTTTTTAGGAAAGAAAGTCTTATTAATCGATATCGACCCACAAGGAAATGCTACGAGTGGTCTTGGGGTTCGAAAAGGTGATTTAGAAAGCTGTATTTATGACGTCATAATCAATGACGAGGATATTAAAGAGGTTATTCAACAAACGGATGTAGAAAACTTATACATTGTACCAGCTACGATTTCATTAGCAGGTGCTGAAATCGAACTTGTTTCTACGATTTCACGTGAAGTTCGATTGAAAAAAGCATTAAAAGAAGTGAAAAGTAACTTTGATTTTATTATTATAGATTGTCCGCCATCTTTAGGATTATTGACAATTAATGCGTTGACGGCTGCGGATGCTTTAATCATCCCAGTACAGTGTGAATACTACGCGTTAGAAGGATTGAGTCAATTATTATCAACAGTCCGCCTTGTTCAAAAACATTTGAATAAAGAGTTGATGATTGATGGTGTATTACTGACGATGCTTGATGCCCGTACAAATTTAGGCATTCAAGTTATTGATGAGGTGAAACGTTATTTTCAGGATAAAGTATATCGCTCTGTTATTCCGCGAAATGTACGCTTAAGTGAGGCACCAAGTCATGGTAAGCCCGTTATTTTGTATGACGCAAAATCGCGCGGCGCTGAATTATATTTAGAGTTTGCAAGGGAAGTGATTAAAAATGGTTAGAGGTTTAGGAAAAGGCATTGATGCTTTATTTCGTGAAGAGGCAGTACATAAAGAGGATCAAGTACAACAAATTGCAGTCGCTAAAATAACTGCCAACCCTTTTCAACCACGTAAAATCTTTGACGAAACGGCCATTGAAGAGTTATCAGCGTCCATTATGGAACACGGTATTATCCAACCAATTGTCGTTCGAAAAAAAGATAAGAAGTACGAAATCGTTGCAGGTGAACGTCGCTACCGTGCAGCGAGACAGGCAGGGTTAACAGAAGTACCAGCTATCGTGAAAGACTTTGACGAACAGCAAATGATGGAAGTGGCAATTTTAGAAAATTTACAACGTGAAGATTTAACGCCAATCGAAGAGGCTGAAGCATATAGTAATCTAATTCATAAGTTGAATTTCACACAAGATGATTTGGCAAAACGTTTAGGGAAAAGTCGCCCACATATTGCAAATTTAATTCGATTACTACAATTGCCAGAGGATGTTCGTGAGCTTGTAAACATTGGGGAACTTTCAATGGGACATGGTCGAGCACTACTTGGCTTAAAAAATAAGCGTCGCATTCCAGAAGTCGCAAATAAAGTAATGAGAGATCATCTAAATGTTCGTCAACTTGAAAAATATATTCAGGATGTCAATGAAGAAGTTTCACGTGAAACAAAGAAAGTAAAAAAAGATATTCACGTGCAAGCGACAGAGTCTCAATTACGTGAATACTTTGGAACACAAGTTCAAATTAAAAAAGCAAAAAATAAAGGGAAAATCGAAATCGAATTTTATTCGGAAGACGATTTATACCGCATTTTAGAAATTTTAAATATTGAAGAACAGTAGGGTGCATCGTTTAAGATGCCCTTTTTTATTATTTGCTGTGTTTTTATAAGGACGAGTAGTTATTCTGTTTGCTATATGGGCATGTTAAAATCAGGAGTATATTTAAATTGCTTGCATCTTGCATAGTCAAAGAAAGAGGATGTCTTCATGGTATTACTTGGCTCACTTTTAAATGCGTTATTTATCGTCATTGGCGCATTGTTAGGAAGATTATTCAAAAATATTCCGGAATCAATGAAACAAACAGTTATGTTGATCATTGGTTTAGTCGTAGCAGTTCTAGGTATTCAAATGGGAATAACAAGCAGTAATTTTATCGTCATCGTTATTAGTTTAGTAATTGGTACAGTCATTGGTGAATGGTTAGACTTAGAAGGAAAATTTAATCGTTTCGGCGAGTGGGTAGAATCATTTTTCGGCAAAAAAGCACAGCAAGGAACGATTGCTGAAGGTTTTGTAACGGCAACACTTATTTTCGTCATTGGTTCAATGGCAATTATCGGCGCTTTAGATAGCGGACTTCGTCATGACCATGATGTGCTAATTACGAAGGGTATTATTGATGGTTTCTTAGCAATTATTTTAGCTTCTACATTAGGAATCGGTGTTTTACTTTCAGCAGTACCTGTTTTCCTTTATGAAGGCATAATTGCAGTATTTGCGGGTGTAATTAGTACGTATATTCCGCAAGAAGCACTCGATTTATTTATAACTGAAATGACTGCTACAGGTGGTGTGATGATTTTTGCAATTGGTTTAAATATTGCGGGATTAACGAAAATCCGCGTAGCCAATTTGCTGCCGGCGATTGTAATGGTCTGTATAATCGTTACGATTATGTTTCCCTTTCAGTAAATGACGTTGCCATGCAAGTATTAAGGCACGTACAATTTTGTCACTCATTGAATACGTAACATGTAATCTCGTATTTTGTAAAACAGATGCCTCCATAAAGCCCCC
>JAZUES010000227.1:0-24042 GCA_045640265.1 Solibacillus sp. | reverse complement strand
GCATATGCAACGAGTGCCACTAAAATAAACCAGGATAAAACTTCAAAAAAGATAAGCCCAATCACACCAGCAAACGACATATACTTGCTCATTTTATAAACATTAAAAATGAAGTAACAAAAAATTGTTGCTAAAAAAATTGTTATTAAAATAATAATTGATCGAACTCCAATGGCTGAAGCGAAGGCACCAAAGAAGAAAATAACATAGCCTCCACGTGCTGCATTGATTGTGTCGCCTGCTTTATCCTTTGAAAAAAATAGCATCCCTAGTTCATGAATCGTTTCACCGATTAATTTTAGCGCAGAAAATACCATGAAAAAGATTAATGCAAAGACAATCAATAAAACAAAACGCAGTTCTAAATCCGATAAGAATTCACGCATGCCGTTATAAACACCGATTGCTTGAAACAGTTGCAGTGATTCCGATACTGCAAAAATCCCGAATGTAAGGCTAAATAAGATAATTGTTATTAATGGTAAATACCCGTATAAATATGGATTTTTCATCTTTCATAATCCCTCAAAACTATTAAATCTATTTCATTTATCATAGCTAACTATTTCAAACGGGGCAAGCGTCTTTATTCATAAGTCCTAAAAAGCTTTACCAATTTCTCCTGCGTGGATAATTCGGAGGATAGGGGTTATAAGGTTGTGGATAACGATTGATTGAACCACCTAGAAAACTCCCTAAAAATCCGCCTAAAAACGGAGCACCAAACGGAAAAATACCAAAGCCCGGATTATATGGATAGCCTCCATAGCCTGGATTAAACGGATAACTTCCATAGCCTGGATTCGTCGGATAACCTCCATAGCCCGGATTTGATGGATAACCTCCATAACCTGGATTAAACGGATAACGATTGACCATATACACCATCCCTTCTTTTAATAGTGTATGTCATCAATCTTGAATAGTTAGTTACTCGCCTACACAAAAAAAAGATGTCTCGTAAGTATAAAACTTACAAGACACCTGAAAAAAAACTAATTAGTTTTCACGTAATTCAACTAATGAAGCTAAAGTACGAACCATAACGCCTGTACCACCTTTTGGTCCTAATACATGTGGTGCATCTGCATCTGAAGTTCCTGCGATATCTAAGTGAATCCAAGGTGTTTCTTCGGCGAACTCTCCTACGAAGCCTCCACCGAAAATCATGTGACCATCACGACCTGGTGAATTGTTTAAATCAGCAACATCTGATTTACGAATGCGTTTTTTATCGCTCTCTGTTAATGGTAAGCGCCATACGAATTCACCTGTTTCAATTGCTGCTCCCATAAACTCTTCAAAGAATTCTTCATTATTTGTTAATGCACCTGTTTTATCTTTACCAAGCGCTACAATAACGCCACCTGTTAATGTCGCAACATCGATTAAATAGTTGGCACCTTGTTGTTTTGCATAAGTTGTCGCATCAGCTAAAACAAGGCGGCCTTCTGCATCCGTATTTAATACTTCAACTGTTTTGCCATTGTACATTGTAATTACATCGTCTGGCTTGAACGCTTCACCAGAAACCATATTATCTGTAGATCCAATTACCGCAACTACATTTTGTTTTGGACGCATTTCACCGATAATTTGCATTGCACCAAGCACTGCAGCCGCGCCGCCCATATCGCCCTTCATACCAACCATGCCCTCACGTGGTTTTAATGAGTAACCGCCAGTATCGTATGTGACACCTTTACCAACAAAGCCAATCACGTCTTCCCAGTTTGGTTTTCCTTGATACTTAATCGTAATTAAACGAGGCTCTTCTACTGAACCTTTATTGACAGATAAAATACCGCCCATACCAAGTTCTTCAAGTTGTGCTTTATTTAATACTTCGATTTCAAAGTCATATTTCTTCGCTAGTTCTGTTGCATAATTTGCTAGCTCTGTTGCTGTTAATACGTTTGGAGGTAAGTTAATTAATGTACGAGCTTCATTGACAGCATCTGCATAAATTTTACCTATTTCGAAGTTTGCAACTACATCTTCCATAGCCGCTTCTGTTACAAATTGAATATCATCAAAGTATGTGTCTACTTCGTTTGAAGACGTTTTATAGTTTTTCACAGAATAGAAGCCTAAGTTTAAGCCTTCGCCTGCTAAATTTGCTACTTCTGCTTCATCAATGCGATCAGTTGTAAATGATTCCACCCAAAATGCTACTTCACCTAGTTTAGATGATTTTAATTCTTTACCTACTGTAGCAAATGCTTCACGTAAGTCTGTTGTTGTAATGTTTTTCTTTTCGCCTAAGCCGACAAAAATTATACGTTTTAAAGTATTATGTTTTCCCGCATAAGGTAACTTTGTAACTTTTTTAGAATCTGTAGATATTTCACCATTACGTAGCCACGTGTCGATTGTGTCTCCATAAAATTCACTGAATAGTGACCAGTTTTTCATTTGCTCACGATGCTTTTGCACACCGATAATTAATGTTTCCGAAGATTGTGTTTCAAATGTTTTTGCAATTGCTTCAATGTTCATGTTAAATGCCTCCTATAGATCGATCTCTTTCATTATATACAAAAGAAGTTAATTCGGAAAACGAAATAGCCGACTTTTCAAAATTTTTCTGCAAAAGAACAAACAACAACACTTATGAAAAAATGATATAATGTTGGCAATTATTAGAAAGTTGGTGTAATCATCGAAATTTTACAAAATACGCCACTTTGGCTCGGGGTTTTTGCTATTGTATTCGCACAAGTATTAAAAATCCCTATTAATTTTATTGTGACGCGTAAAATTGACTGGAGCTTACTCACTTCTACTGGAGGTATGCCTAGTTCGCATTCAGCTGCAGTAACAAGTTTGGCAACTGCGGTTGGCTTTGAAACAAGCCTTGGTTCCCCTATTTTTGCCGTTGCTGCAATGTTTGCAGGAATTGTCATGTATGATGCGAGCCATGTTCGTTACCAAGCAGGGCAACATGCAGCGGTATTAAATGAATTGCGTCGTGACCTTCAATTATTTTACAAAGAAATAAAACGCTGGCCAGATATGAATGAGCAAGAAAGAATACAAGACTTAAAAACCTTGCTTGGTCATAAAAAAAGTGAAGTATTCATAGGAGGACTTGCTGGTATTTTTCTTGCAGTAATTGTTTACAGTATAATTTAAAAAATAAAAAACACGCTTACTTTTACTAAGTAAGCGTGTTTTTATTAAAACATACGATAACCGGCTTTGCGAAGTGCGATCATAACGAAACCTGCTACAAGAGCACCACCAAATCCACCAGCTAAAATTAAGATATCAACAATTTGCAACGCCTGCACTTTATCCACTAATGCAGGGAATGCTGTGCCAGGTTTAAAAAAGTAATCTAGGAAACTTACTTCGTCAATTATAAATACGACAACAAATGGATAAAGGCACGCCATTAGCCAAGTCATACGTAATAGCATATTTAACAAGAAGCCAATTCCGAAAAACATAACAAAAAACAATACAATCGAAATGATTAGTTGTACTAATGAAACATCATTCATAATATGTATACCCCCAATAATCTCTCATAATTTTACATGATTAGGTGTCTTCTTTCAATTGCCCATCCATAATAAAGAAGTGAAGTAGTTAATTGTCAAAACTTATCCATATTGTTAATTTTTTTTGATTTTTATAATTGTTATTTCTTGAAATATAAATGATATTCGTTATAGCTAAAAATATCCCCTGGGTTTATGTCTTCAATAATTGGGAGAGCATGTTGTGCTATATGCTCATTCGCCATTTCTTTGAGCATAACAGAAGATAATGCATGCTGTGCAATTTCCTTTGGTGCCATCCAACACGCTTCAATAATTTCACGTTCCTGTAACTTTAGCTCTGGATTTTCCGCCACTGGCTTACTATAAAAAATAGCCATATTATCACTGATTTCATTTGAAATGACCCCTGAACGAAAACCTACTAATCCCTTAATAGTACATGCTACACCCGTTTCTTCTAATACTTCTCGCATTGCTGCAGTCGTCACAGTTTCTGCTTGTTGCACAAAGCCTGCAGGAAGCGACCAAACGCCCTTTAAGCCTCCATACGTCTTTTTCACAAGCAACCATTCGCCCCGTTCATTTTCAACAATTGCGGCTACCCCTAGCCAAACTTTGCCACGATCTTTTTTCAAATGTATCCACCCCTTAGTCTATAGTAGCAAGAAACGTGCAAATGAAGAAATGTGTTCCTCATTTGCACGTTCAAATTTTTTAATTGACTATATTATGCTCATATAAGTAATCATACGAAATATCGATAAATAAAAACTCTTCATTCTTTAGTGCCATTGAAAAGGTTCTCGTTAACTCGCCCGTTTCAATATCGCTATAAACGGATGAAAGCTCCCCTTTATGGTCTTTCGCCATTCTAATAATATTCAGTAAAAAATATGGACGCCAGCTCCAGTTTTTGCCCTTTGCTGTATGCTGCACTTCCCATTGCTGATCTTTCCAGCAAATATTTGGCGATGTTTGGAAGCCATTGCTCTCACAAATATAAATTCGAAATGCACAATTTTCTAATGCCTTTGCCAGCTGCATTAATTTTTCTTCCTGTGTACTTTTCAATGCAATTTGTTCAACGACTGTATAGATCATTTTTTCAAGTCGCTTCATTTCTTCATATTTTTGAAGCAATTGTTTTTTCTCTGCGACAATAAATTGCTCACACTCACTTCGGAAGCGTTCCTTTAATGAATCACGCGATACAAACTGTTGCTGTGGCTCTTGCAAGTATGGCCCTTTATAATAACGTGCCCCGTTCTTCCAACCGTATTGTAACTGATACACCGTATCGATGTTCTCAATTAGTAACAAGGTTCCCATTTTCAATGCTAATTCACGAATCGTTGCAAACGCATGATTTTGAGCACCCCATAAATTATAGTTTAATTGTTCTACATTAATTTTTAACACATTTGGTTCTAACATCAGTAAGTTTTCTAATTGCGTTTGTGACCCTACATCTGAAAGGGCAATCTTAACCCCGTAAGTTTTAATATAGCGCACTGCATGATGAAGCTGCTGAATATCCCCTGTGAATTTATGTTCAGCCATGACAAGCGTAATATTAGATAAATTTTCTTCGTTGATAATTTCTTTTAGCATGCTGAAATAGCTTTCTCCAAAATCAAGCATGAGCAAATTCGGATTGCACGGAATGAATAGTCCAACATCACTGATTTTTTCTGCAACAGATTGTAATGATTTACGAACAAAAAGCAGTTCTATTTCCGCTCGGATCTCTTCTGGTGCGTCTTTTTCGTATGTAAATTGCTCTATGTTAATGACACCGTTTTCGCCACTCACTTGCCCAATGACTTCATAAGCCACAACACGATGACCATCAGCACTATAAATTGGCTCATATAATACTTCAATTTGATCTAACTTATCTAGCATCTCTAAAACACTCATTTGAATGCCTCCTTAACAAAAGGTGTTACCATTATAATAATTCAAAAATTTCGATAATACAAAATTATACACCAAAACATAGTAAATAGGTAGGTATTATTGAAATTAATTAGACAATATAAAAACCACCTACAAATTATGACGCTTTGTAGGTGGTTTCGTTCGCTTAGTTTAAAATTAATTACTCACAATTTTGCGGTGTTGACTCACGACCTGCTGCTTTAAAGCTTGAGCCACAGCCACATGAAGCAAGTGCGTTCGGGTTATCGATGGTAAAACCGCCCCCCATAAGGGATTGCTTAAAGTCAATTTTTGTACCTTGTAAAATGCCTGCATCTTCTTTTGATACTAAAATTTGAATACCATTTTGGTTGTCGATAAAATCATTTTCGTTAATTGTGCTATCGAACGCCATACCGTATGACAGGCCACTGCAGCCGCCACCTTTTACAGCTACACGTAGGCTAGCTTGCTGTTCCTCATTTTGAACCATCATTTCTTTGACTTGAAATGCGGCAGCTTCAGTTAAAATGATTACTTGTTTTTCACTTGCCATTCCAGTCACCTTCCTTCTTATTCTAATCATATCAATTGTCATTCCTCTGTGCCAACTAAACTGCTTTAAAAGCTAATATCCCTATTGCAAATTTAATTTAAAAAGGAATAAATACCTAAAATCTTCATAAATAATCCATTAAACAATCGTTGTTTTATTAAATTTGTTGCTATAATAGATTTAGAATATAAATCGAAAGGTCTGAATTGCTATGGAAGTTTCACCTTTTTACGAAAAAAATGTAGACTGTCTACATTGCAAAAAAAGCTTTCCAACATTAAAAGTTCGCTCAAAATCAATTAAAATAGAACACACAGAAACTGATTTCCAACCAATTTATACAGATGATCATGTCAATGCACTTTACTATAATGTATTCGTTTGTCAACATTGTGGTTTTTCTTTTACAGAAGACTTCAATAAATATTTTGCACCGGGTGTAAAAGAATTACTCGAAGAAAAAGTATGCAATAATTGGATGCCTCATAACTTTAATGGAGAGCGTACAATTTTTGACGCGATTCAGGCATATAAATTAGCCTTCTTATGTGCGACGATAAAAAAAGAGAAGTACGTCATCACTTCAGGACTAGTACTTCGATTAGCTTGGCTGTACCGTTCGTTAAAAAATGAGGCACAAGAAAAACGTTTCTTAACGCTGGCACGCGATCATTACATGGAGAGCTTCTCTACAGAGGATTATGCAAGTACACAAATGTCAGGTGTACGTATTATGTATATGATTGCCGAACTATCACGTCGTCTTGAAGATTATGAAAATGCCACACGTTTCTTCTCACGTGTTATCGAAAGTCAACGTACTGGCGGTGAAGCGAAGCTAGTGGATATGGCAAAGGAACAATGGGAACTAGTGCGTGCAGCACGAGAAAAAATATCCCAATAAAAAAAGGAGCAAGAGATAATATATCTCTTGCTCCCTTAATTTATACTTAGAAAACTTGTTCTACTTCTAAAATACCAGGTACTTCTTCTAAAAGCGCACGTTCGATACCTGCTTTTAATGTAATTGTAGAACTTGGGCAACTACCGCATGCACCTAATAAACGTAGTTTAACAACACCGTCTTCTACATCTACTAATTCACAGTCACCGCCATCACGTAATAAGAATGGACGTAATTTATCTAAAACTTCTTGTACTTGTTGATATTGTTCTGTTTCTGTCATTTTGCTCGACTCCCTTCATTAAAATCATTATAATGTGAAGAAGTAAAAAAATCCATTGTTGAATCACGAAAGGTATGAATTTCTATGTCACAACCAAAAGCAATTATTGAAGTTTTCGGTGCAGAAATCATGTGTGCAAGCTGTGTTAATGCGCCCTCATCGAAAGATACATACGAATGGCTTCAAGCAGCAATCGAACGTAAATATCCAAATCAACCGTTTACTATTCGCTATATCGATATCGAAGGCATAATTGATAATGAACGCGATCAAGATTATGCACATCGTATTCAAGAAGATGAATTTTTCTATCCTTTAGTGTTAATCAATGATGAGGTTGTTGGTGAAGGCTACGTACAAATCAAACCAGTATTTGCCGCGCTTGAAAACGCAGGCTATGTCCCTGTCGAAGAATAAATAATGCCTCGCAATACTTGTTGCGAGGCATTTATTATTAGTTATCGTTTTGTCGTTTATAGTACCACATATAGCCCGATTTCATTAAACGCGCAATGCGTCCTGTAACGGTTGTATCTGCAATATGAACGAAGCCTTTCTTTTTACCTAAAGAGCCCATAAAGCCCTTCATCTTGATTTCAGAAAGTTTTTCAGGTAAAGGTTCACCTTTCCAACGCATTTTCAATACTTTTACAACACGTTCTGCTTGTTCTTCTGCTAATTGCGCTGTTGGTGGTAAATGAGAAGCGGCACAGTCACCAATGACAAACACATCTTCGTCACCTACTACATGGTAGTGATCTGTAATAACAGCACGATTAAATTTATCTTTTTCAACGTCTAATTCACGAACGATTTTAACTGGTTGTACACCAGCAGTCCAAACGATGACATCTGCTTCGATTACTTCATCATGGTTGTGAAGGCGACCGTCTTCAATACGTGTGATGTTTGATTTTGGAATGACTTCTACGTTATTTTTTTCGAACCATTTTTTAATGTATTCACTTAGCTTCTCTGGGAAGTCACGTAAAATACGATGAGAGCGGTCGAATAATTTAACATTTAAGTCTGTGCGACTTTCACGTAGCTCACTTGCAAATTCAATCCCCGAAAGACCTGCACCAACGATGGCTACAGTTGAGCCTGGTGCTAAACCGCATACCTTTTCAAATGTTTTACGAGAGTTTGCAATTGTTTGAATGCTGTAAGTAAATTCATCGGCACCTGGAACGCCATGATATTTATCAACACAGCCTAAACCGATAACAAGCTGATCATAATCAATAATAGTATCGTCTTCTAAATACACTTTTTTGTCTTCGCGATCGATACGAACGATTTCTCCATATACTCGTTTTAATCGATCATGTTCTGGAAAATCAACACGAACTTCTTTATCTGTTGATGTACCAGCAGCAAGTGCGTAAAATTCTGTTTTTAAGCTGTGAAAAGCTGTACGGTCTACTAATGTAATTTCTACATCTGCTGGTAAGCTCGGTAAAAGACGTAATAAAACGCGCATGTTACCAAATCCGCCGCCTAATAGAACTAGTTTTTGCATAGCATTTTTCCCTCATATCTATTTAATAATAATTTTATTCACTAAGATTCCTTAAATATTATAACTGTTTGTGATAAGTTTCACAATATATTAGAAATGATTTTGTGAAACTTTTCACAAGAACTTTTTCTTACTCAAACAGACCAATTGACGCGAACAAAAAAACAAAGTAGCATGGCTAATAGTGAGGTGACAGGTGTTGAATCCATTAGTTGAATTTTGTATAAGTAATCTAGCAAACGGTGCGCAGGAAACATATGAAATACTTGAAAAAGACCCCAATATTGATGTATTAGAGTACGGCTGTTTAAGCTATTGTACGAAATGTGCAGCAGGTTTTTACGCGGTTGTTAATGGCGACTTAGTTGAGGCCGATACACCAGCAGAGCTAACAAAGCGCATTTATGAATATATTGAAGAAAATCCGATGTGGTAATCACTTTGCCACACCGGATTTTTTGTTGCCTATTTAATTAACTCGCGTAAATTTTCAACACAAAATGTTGGTACTTTAGCTTGCTGCTTAACAATTTCTGTTCGTGTCACACCCGTATTGACGTGAATGGTATCACAGCCAAAATGAATGCCGCACAAAATATCGGTATCGTAGTTATCCCCTATCATCACCATTTCATGCTTGTCATAGCCATGCTCCTCGGCAATAATTTGTAGCATCACTGGAGAAGGCTTTCCAACAAACGTCGGTTCAACTCCTGCGACATTCGCTACTAAATGGACAAAAGAACCATTACCTGGCGTAAAGCCATGTTCATTTGGAAACTTAATGTCCCCATTTGTTCCAATTAACTGTGCGCCGTTTTGTACATAGGCACTCGCTTCAACCAATTTTTCGTACGTTATTTGACGATCGATGCCCATGACAAGTACCGCACTTTGTTCTTTTGTAATTTGTATACCCTCTTGTTCAAGAGCTAAACGAAGGCCTTGTTCACCAACGACATTTGCCATTTTATCAGGACAAACTTTAGCAACGTACTTCGCTGTAGCAAGTGCGCTTGAATAAATATGCTCAAGTGGTGCTTCTATGCCAATGTCTTTCAACAGTAGCTGGAGCATTTCACGCGTTTTGGATGAATTATTCGTTACATAAAAAGGTTCGATTTGCTGTGTTTGCAAATAATGAACAAACTCGACAGCCGAATCAATACCTGATTTTCCACGATAAATCGTGCCGTCTAAATCAAAACAATACGCTTTGTAGAAACTCATTTGTGGTCCTCTGGTAAAAATGCTGAAACAGGACCTAATTCATTTGTTAAATAGTCATGCACTTTGCCAGAGAATTGTTTCATTGTGTCCAGGTTCGCTGTTAACACTTTTAAAACTTCTTCGTTATCTACTGCAATAAATTCACGTACAATCATTTTACGTAAGCCTACAACCACTTTTAACGGTGCTTCCATTTCAGGTGTGATTACTTTTTCATCAATGAAAATGTCGATAATGTCTTCATAGCTACCTGGGTCACGCATAATGAAGCCGTCGATTACTAAGTTCCCTACATCCATCATTGCTTCCATCACGTTATGACCAATACGTTGTAATGCTAGTTTATGAATATCATCTGATAACCAGTTATCATTTGATTCAAGTAATGCTAATAACTCGTCTAAGTGCGTTAAGTTTAATGTAATTTTATTTCTATCTACGAAATACATAGATAAAGCCTCCATTCAATCAATAAAAGTTGATAGTGTTTTCCCTTATATAGTACCATATTCTTTAGAAGTGGAAGGGGTTCAAAGCAAAATGGAACGATTTTTCTTATATGATGATGTAGAAGATACAAAAACGCGCTTCGTTAGCTTTGCAGGAAAGACGCAGCGCTATGATTTAGCGATTTTACAAAGTAGTCGATTTTTCGGCAAAGTACTCGTTTTAGACATTCAATTTGGTCGATTTGCAATTATTGGATCAGATGATGTGGAGGAACCTGGCTATTTAGAGCATGTATATAATCGAACAGAAGCTGATACAGTGGACTTACGAGAATATTTACGTGAATTACTAAGCTAAAAAATAGGTGAAAAAACCAAAAACTACTAATTTTTTCTTAAAATTAGTAGTTTTTATTTTTAACCTTTTACAATACTTTCAGCCGATTCTATAACTTCTGTAGTATCTATAACTTCTACCAAGTCTTCTTGAACGTCTTCTTGTACTTCAGGTTCTATCTTCACTTCAACAGCACTATCTTCCACCACTGGTTCTGGTGCACGGCCTGTTTTTTGAACGATAAAGTATGCACAGCCAAAGTTACAGTATTCGTATAAATAATCTTCTATCGTGCTAATTTTTGTATCAAACGTCGATTTTTGATTTTTGTCGTCAAAAAATCCTTTCAAACGCAACTGACCATAACCCCAGTCACCGACAATATAATCATATTTCGTTAAAATATCTGAATAACGTGCGGTAAAGGCTTCTTCTTTAAAACCGTCACGCACATTTTCGATTACTTCATAAGTATAGCCTTCTGCAATAATCAAATTGTACACCACCTATCTTTATCTTCATGTTAAAGAATATTTTTGCCGAAAGCAATATTCCAAATGAATTTTCGGTAGTTTTCAATTTAATGGGCTACATTGAATTAAATTTCTACCTTGTTTTTATTTGCTGCATTCACTTGCTCATCTGCATGGTAGCTACTACGTACGAGTGGTCCCGCTTCACAATGGCTAAAGCCCTTTTCCATTGCAATCTTACGTAGCTTACCAAATTCAAGAGGCGAATAATATTTTTTTACTGCTATATGCTTTTTTGTAGGCTGTAAGTATTGACCAATCGTCATAATATCCACATTATTTGCCCGCAAATCATCCATCACTTCATAAATATCTTCTAATGTTTCACCTAAGCCAATCATTAAAGAAGATTTTGTTGGAATCGTTGGCTGCATTTCTTTGGCACGACGCAGAAATTCCAGTGAACGATCATAGGTAGCTCTTGCACGAACTCGTGGTGTTAAGCTACGAACAGTTTCAATATTATGATTTAAAATATCTGGTTTTACGTCCATTAAAATGCGTAAATTTTCTTCATGGCCACCTAAATCAGAAGGTAATACTTCAATCGATGTTAATGGGCTTTTACGACGAATTGCACGTACCGTTTCTGCTAGTACTTCCGCTCCACCATCTTTTAAATCATCCCGTGCCACCATCGTAATTACGACATGTTTTAAGTTCATTAGCGCCACAGAATCCGCCACACGTTCTGGCTCTGCTAAGTCTATTTCATTCGGCAATCCTGTTTTAACTGCACAGAAGCGACAAGCACGCGTACAAATCGAGCCTAAAATCATCATTGTTGCTGTACGACGTTCTCCCCAGCATTCATGAATATTCGGACAGCGTGCTTCTTCGCATACCGTATGCAAGTTGTTCTCGCGCATCAACTTTTTTAAACCCTTGTATTCATCATTGGTATTCAGCTTAATTTTTAGCCACTCTGGTTTACGTAGATACTCTTCTTTTTGACTAGTTGGTTTACAAGATGTCATGATATTTCTCCTTTTTACTCAACTATTTCTGGGCTGCTACTGTTGTCAATGTAACATATTCTAACACTTGTAACAACTAACTATTCCCACAAATCTAATAATTTAGATTAGTTCATCAACATCTTGCCTTTACTGTACTATTCATATGGGATAGGTACTTCAATCGATGGCTGAGCGCCCTCACCCGCGCTATAAATATGCGGTACAGTTCCCCTTACTAGGCCCATTGCAATCGGGATTTTTTGCTGAACTGATGCTGATTTACTCGCAAATGGAATAATAATTTGTACTTTGACTGCAATCAATAAATTGACTTCAACCTTCGCATTATTTATTCCGAATTCTTCTATTGAAGACTCAATATTACTTTGCACATTCCCAATAATATGAAATCGAATTGGAATTTTAGGACCTAAATTCCCTAAAATAGGTAGGTTCAATGCCTGACCGAGTGGCACAAAGAAGACGATACCATCCCCCGCCTCCATCTTACCAACATCATATTCGACATTTTCTAAATTCGGTAAATGTGATAAATCTCCATTTTCCGCTTGTTCTAAATATTCTTTTACAAGAGTTTGCGTTTCTGCACGAACTTGATTAATAATCTCTGTATTAAACTTTGTAGTGATCACATCGTTTGATTGTGTTGGTATATCCACAATAATTTCATTAACATCTAATACGCTCGAGGTTTTTGAATTAATCGCTTTACTGACAACATAAGAGGCAACTTTCTGTGTTTGTACTTCAGCATACTGCAAATACGTTGGCATTAATCTCGCATTCACGACATAAATACTAATAACAACCATAATAATAATACTCATTAGTAAAAGTGTAACAAAATTTTTTTTACTGCTCTTTTTCCGAAAATGCATTCTTCTACTTCTTTTAAATCGCAAAAGAAATCCTCCTTACCTATACAATATGGTAAGGAGGATTTCTCTATTCCGCATAAGCGACAAAATCTAACTCAATTTTTTCTATTTCGAGCATTGGGTAGTCACTCAAGCAAATTTCATATGTAGCTTCTAACCTTGAATTATCTTCTTCAAAAATACGCAACCATGGGCGTGAAGCATCGACAAGGTTTTGCTTCGAAATAATTCCGCGTCGACCATCACTTAACAATACAAGCGTACCGTTTACATAATGAATAATGCTTTGTTTAAAGGCATCGAAAACACGCGTATCAAACTGAATTCCTCTACCTTCTTTAATAATAGCAATGGCATCAATAGGTAGCATTTTTTTGCGATAAACACGTGTAGATGTCAGTGCATCAAATACATCCGCAACAGCAATAATTTTCGCAAATGGATGAATTTCAAAGTCAACTAACCCTCGAGGATAGCCACTACCATCAATCCGCTCATGGTGTTGGAATGCACAATGTGCTACAAGTAAAGAAACCGAATGTAGGTTTCGTAATAAATCAAAACCGAAACGTGTATGATGCTTCATTTCTTCGTACTCTTCTTCTGTTAGCTTGCCTGGCTTCAATAAAATTTCTGAAGGAATTAATAGCTTCCCAATATCATGTAATATAGCTCCCATACCAATTAGCCGAATATCATCATAAGAATAGCCCATTTCTTTTGCAATGGCTATTGAGTACATTGTTACTTGGAAAGAATGTTGGTAAATATATTCATCATATAAATAAGCATCTGTCAATACCATCAGTAATTCTTCACTACCTATTATCGAATTTATAATGTCTTCTACAATAAGACCGATTACTTTCGACTGCTGATCTAATACGTATGAAGTTTGCGATGATTTTGCTTGCTTTACTTCTTCAAATGATTTTGTGATATTTTTTACTACTTGAATTCGTTTGGCAGGTGTAACGGTTTCTTCTACTTTAATCCCACTCGAAACTTTATCTTCAATGTATAAATACTGTATATTAAGCTCGCGTAATCGCTCTACAATTCGGCTTGTTACGATAACATCTTTATGCAGTAGTGGATGTCCGGCTTCATTCCAAATTGTTCTCCCGACAACCATACCTTCTTTGAGAACATTCATAGATATTAATCGCATTGAATCTACTTTCTCCAATCTATCAGTACATTTCATTTATTATACCATGAAATGAAGAATGTATAATCTATTGAAATTTCTTCCTACAATAGGTTTTGAAAATATCTCGAATAAATTCTGGTAAATAATAATGCTTCTTAGCGTACTTAAAACTTGGAAAGAAAAAGCCAAATGTAAACAAGTCTAATGTTGCTAATCGATATACTTTATCGGGCACCATAAGTTCACCGTTTATATAAAGTTTTCGCTGCTTGTTCATCGTTATTCCGTAATTTAGTAGTTTTCCAAAAATGATGCCACGGAAACCAAGTCCCTTTAACTCAAGACGTGGCCATTCTTCATTTTCTGACTGTACGAACATTTCTTTTAATTCATTGCCTGTTAATTGTATGACACAAAGATTTATCGGATGCGGTAATATTTTGTGAATATCATATGCAGTCACATAACCTTTGTTCATACTTTCAACAAAAATGCCGGCATTAAATAGTACACAATCTGCTTTCGTATAGTCGAATACACATTCCGCAAAAAGATTTGAAAGTTGGGAGCGATGGAACCATTCTTTGTTGAGTGGCTTTGATAATAAAAACTCTGGTTGTTCTAATAGCGTTTTGGCTTGTTTTTGTAAACTCAATAACCACTTATTTTCTCCTTCTACTTCTGGTAACAAGGCATTTTCATATAAGCGGTCCTTTTTGGTGACTACTTTTTTTGTTGACGCGTCCCATTCAATTGTAAGCTGACCTGTGTACTGCCCAAACTTTCCTCCACCTGTAAGCAATACGCCATTTTCATAACGTCCTTGTTCGAAAATATGATGCGTATGAGCACCAAAGATGACGTCAATTGCGGGACATTCTTTCGCCAGTAATTCATCCTCTGTAATGCCTAAATGAGATAAGCATACAATTATATCGACTTGTTGTTGTAGCTTTTGCACCTGTTCAATCAGCTGATTCCGTGGTGGGGTCACTACCCAACCAAGCTCTCGGTAAAAGGCATCAAATTGTGCAGTCGCTGCAATTACACCAATTTTCGTACCGTATTGCGTTGTTAAAATTGTGTATGGCTTGAGCCATGATGGATTGTCATTTTGGAGTGATCCTAAATTACCCACAACGACATCAAAATTAGCTTCATCATACAAATGATAAAGAACGTCATAAGGTAATGTAATGCCTTCGTTATTCCCAAGTGTTACGACATCGTACTGAGCATCGTTTAGCAATGTTACATTTCCTTTACCTAACGTTGCTTCTGTATATAAATTAGAGCGATCTAAATGATCTCCTAAATCGACTAAAAAACTCGTTTCTCCATGTTCAGCAAGCATTTGGCGCTGCATTTGTATAAACGATTGACTACGTTTCCAATAACTAAAATGACTATGCAAATCATTCGTATGAAAAAAATGGATTATTTCTCGCACCTTTGCCACCTCACTTTATCTTTACTCATCAAAAAAATTCATTTGTTTTGGTGCTAAGCCGTCAAATTGAAGTTGCAAAATTTGTTGCAGTCGTTTCGCATTTTTTGCTGCATGTCCACCAGAGTTATTATTGAATAATACAAAAACATCGTTCGCTTGTTTACTTAAAAGTGAAATTTGCTCACTTAATATTTGCAGTTCTTCTTCATTGTAATCATATAAAAAGCGGACTTTCCGCCAATTTTCTCCGTGACCAATATTACGCCAACCAAATACGTTTCGACCGTGAATGCGGACAAGCACTTTATCATGCGTTGCAATCGATACGAAAGGTACAGAGCCACTTCCTGCTTGCGGTTCGTCACAAACCGTGTGAATAAGCTCATTATCCTTTAAAAATCCCAATGTTTTATCCTTCATATTCGTGGCATACCAAGTTTGATTTCGAAATTCAATGGCAATTGGAAAATCTGCAAGCTGTTGTTTCATATATCGAATATATTGTACATTTTTTTGTTGACAGTCAAACCACGGAGGAAATTGTACAAGAACCATAGCTAACTTTCCGTTTTTTTGAAACGTTTGTGCACAAGCACGAAATGCATTGAACATATCGTTTTTTGTTTCATACGGTAATTCATCACGCAGATGGCCCGTCATTCCCTGATAGGTTTTCACGACAAATTGAAAGTTATCTGGTGTTTCTTTGCACCATTTTTCGGTCGTTTCTGGCGTAGGAATGGCGTAAAATGATGTATCTAATTCTACAATAGGAAAATGCCCACTGTAATCAAATAATTTATCTTTTGCTGCTGTTACTTCACTATAGATGTCCGGGTGATCTCCCCAACCCGTTAATCCGATTGAAATCATTCCCATCACCCCTTACAGTTATTGTACAACATCACACGTAATTTCGTAGCAAAGTCATTGCAAATTATAATTATTCCTATCATAATAATATTAGAAAAACAGATTTTGCGCCAAATAGCGCGAAATTATGTCAAAGGGGGACGTCTCAATGTATAATTTACAATCATTAGAGGAATTTGAATCATACAAAAATAATCATGCAGTCATTTTCGAATTTACCGCTGATTGGTGTGGGGATTGCCGATTTATCGATCCGTTTATGCCTGAAGTTGTTGAGAAATTTTCAAATTACAAATTCGTCAAAGTTGACCGTGACAAGTTTTTAGATCTTTGTATTGAACTTGGCATTATCGGTATTCCTAGTTTCCTTGCATATGATAATGGCGTAGAGCTTGGCCGTTTCGTCAGCAAAGATCGTAAAACACAGGAAGAGATTGAGAACTTTATTACAAATTTAAAATAATTCAAATCAAAAAGGTGCTCCGAACGCTGGATTTCAACGTTTGGAACACCTTTTTATTTCTAGGCTTATTTTACTTCTAATACGCCTTCATGCTCTTCATTTTTCCAAAGCTTGCCGCTTTTCTTTTGTCCTAGTGCCCAGAAAATAACAGCAACTGCTACTACTAATACAACTGCAGGTACACCTAAAGTAATTAGCCAGAATAAGTTTTCCATCTTCTTTCACCCCTTTAATAAAAATGTATGTATGCTTTCTTACATTCATTATTTCATCAGAAACTATTAATGTAAATATTTTCAAGGTGACTAAATTCGTAACGATTGTTTAAAATTCACGTTTTTTCACTAAAAGTACATATTTTAGCTATTTAGCTCTCTTTTGCCCAAAAGAAAAAGGATTTCCAAGCGCACGACGGCTACTTGAAAATCCTTCTTTTGGAAAACCGAAAATATTATCCGATTGAACCTTCCATTTCAAACTTGATCAGGCGGTTCATTTCTACTGCATATTCCATTGGTAATTCTTTTGTGAATGGCTCGATGAAGCCCATTACGATCATTTCTGTCGCTTCTTCTTCAGAAATACCACGGCTCATTAGGTAGAATAATTGTTCTTCAGATACTTTTGAAACTTTCGCTTCGTGTTCTAAAGATACATTATCATTTAAGATTTCATTGTATGGAATTGTATCTGATGTAGATGCATTGTCCATGATTAATGTGTCACATTCGATGTTTGCACGAGCGCCAGAAGCGTTCTTACCGAATTTAACTTGACCCATATAAGTTACCTTACCACCTTGTTTAGCAATCGATTTAGAAACGATTGTAGAAGATGTATTCGGTGCTAAGTGGATCATTTTCGCGCCTGCGTGTTGGTGTTGACCTTTACCAGCAATTGCAATTGATAATGTCATACCACGTGCGCCTTCACCTTTAAGGATACATGCTGGGTATTTCATTGTTAATTTAGAACCAATGTTACCATCAATCCATTCCATCGTACCGTTTTCTTCAACTACAGTACGTTTGGTAACTAGGTTGTATACATTGTTTGCCCAGTTTTGAATTGTTGTGTAACGGCAGTAAGCGTTCTTTTTAACAATGATTTCTACTACAGCTGAGTGTAGAGAGTTTGTTGTGTAAACAGGTGCTGTACAGCCTTCTACGTAATGTACAGAAGCGTCTTCGTCTACAATAATAAGCGTACGTTCGAATTGACCCATGTTTTCAGAGTTAATGCGGAAGTATGCTTGTAATGGTGTGTCTAATTTAACGCCTTTTGGCATATAAATGAATGAACCACCAGACCATACTGCAGAGTTTAATGCTGCGAACTTATTATCTGTATAAGGAATTACTGTACCAAAGTATTGTTTGAAAATTTCTTCGTTTTCTCTTAACGCTGAGTCTGTATCTTTGAAGATAATCCCCATATCTGATAAGTCTTGCTTCATGTTATGGTAAACTACTTCAGATTCATACTGAGCTGATACACCCGCAAGATATTTTTGCTCTGCTTCAGGAATACCTAATTTATCAAATGTTGCTTTGATTTCTTCTGGTACTTCATCCCAAGATTTTTGCGTTGCTTCAGATGGTTTTACATAATACGTAATTTCATCAAAGTTTAAAGATGAAAGGTCGCCACCCCATTGAGGCATTGGTAATTCATAGAATTTATTAAGAGCTTTTAAGCGGTAGTCAAGCATCCACTGTGGCTCTTGTTTCATGTTTGAGATTTCACGAACGATGTCTTCAGTTAATCCACGTTCAGAACGGAAAATCGATACGTCCTTGTCATGGAAACCATATTTGTAATCGCCGATTTCAGGCATTTTTTTAGCCATGTTTTCTCCTCCGTTCATTAACTATAAAAGTGCTAAAGTCTTATTAAGCTGCGACAAGCGCTGGGGATTCCCGACAAGTGTGCTGGCACACTCAAAGGAAGGAATCGAAGCGACTCGAGCGGCTAGCGGCTTTAGTACGCATTATAGCCTTACTTACTTTGTGTTATTTCTGTTCGTTTTTTACGCCTTTTTCCATTGCTTTCCAAGCCAATGTAGCGCATTTAATACGGGCTGGGAATTTTGACACACCTTGTAGCGCTTCAACATCACCAAGATCATATTTTTCATGATCGAAGTCTTCACCTAACATCATTTTCGAGAAAATTTCTGCTAGCTCTAAAGCTTCTTCTAATTTTTTACCTTTAACGATTTGAGTCATCATTGATGCAGATGACATAGAAATTGAACAGCCTTCGCCGTCAAACTTCGCTGCTTCTACGATACCATCGTTTAATTGTAGTGTTAAATGGATACGATCTCCGCAAGTTGGGTTGTTCATATCGATTGTGACACCGTTTTCTTCAATAGCCCCTTTGTTACGAGGGTTTTTATAGTGATCCATAATTACAGAACGGTATAGTTGATCTAAGTTATTAAAAGACATCTCCAAAATACTCCTTCGCTGAGCGCAATCCTGCAACTAAAGCGTCGATATCAGATTCGTCATTATACATGTAGAAACTTGCTCGAGCTGTTGCAGTTACATTTAACCATTTCATTAACGGTTGAGCACAGTGATGACCTGCGCGAACGGCTATGCCGCCCATGTCCAGAACTGTTGCAACATCATGTGGATGTACATCATCTAGATTAAATGTAACTAAACCACAACGTTTGTTTGCATCACGTGGACCATAAATTGAAAGACCATCAATTGTTGATAGTTGTTCCATCGCATAGCCTGCCAAAGCATGCTCATGCGCTGAAATATTATCTAGTCCAATCTCATTTAAGAAATCGATTGCCGCACCAAGACCGATTGCACCTGCAATGATCGGCGTACCGCCTTCAAATTTCCAAGGTAGCTCTTTCCATGTTGAATCGTATAAACCTACGAAATCAATCATTTCTCCGCCAAACTCAACTGGCTCCATGTTTTCTAAAAGCGCCTGTTTACCATATAGTACACCAATACCAGTTGGAGCACACATTTTATGCCCAGAGAACGCTAAGAAATCACAATCTAAATCTTGTACATCAATTTTTAAATGTGGTGCTCCTTGTGCAGCGTCTACTACCATAATTGCGCCATTTTCATGTGCAATTTTAGCAATTTCTTTTATTGGATTAATTGTACCCATAACATTCGAAGCCATTCCAATTGAGACAATTGCAGTATTTGCTGTGATTGTTGCACGGGCTTTATCTAAGTTTAAAGTTCCGTCTGGCTCTAAGTCGATATATTTTAAAACAGCGCCCTTTTCCTTCGCAACTTGTTGCCAAGGAATTAAGTTTGCATGGTGTTCCATATGAGTGATAACAATTTCGTCGCCCTCTTTTAAGTTTTGACGAGCATAACCAGAAGCAACTGTATTAAGAGAAGTCGTTGTTCCACGAGTGAAAATAATTTCTTTCGTAGAGTTCGCGTTAATAAATTTACAAACCTTCTCACGTGCGCCTTCATAAGAATCTGTTGCACGGTTCCCTAACGTGTGAACGCCACGGTGAACATTTGAGTTATCAAATTCATAATAATTTTTAACTGCTTCAATTACTTGAATTGGTTTTTGTGAAGTAGCTGCACTATCAAGATATACAAGAGGGTTTCCATTAATCTCTTGATTTAAAATTGGAAAATAACTTTTAATGTCTTTTGGTATCATTATCGAACTTTCCTTTCGATAACCTCCGACAGCTGTTTTTTAACTCCTTCGATTGGAAGGTTTGTAACAACTGGCGCAAGGAATCCATGAATTACAAGGCGCTCTGCTTCTGTTTTCGAGATACCACGGCTCATTAAGTAATACAATTGAGTTGGATCTACACGGCCAACAGATGCTGCGTGTCCTGCTGTTACATCATCTTCATCAATTAAAAGAATTGGGTTGGCATCACCACGAGCTTTTTCAGAAAGCATTAACACGCGAGATTCTTGCTCTGCATTTGCTTTTGTTGCTCCATGCATAATGTGACCAATTCCGTTAAAGATTGATTGTGCGGCGTCTTTCATAACACCATGTTTTAAAATTAAGCCTTCTGAGTTTTTACCCCATTGACGAATTAATGTTGTGAAGTTTAATTTTTGTTCACCGCGACCTACTGTAACCATTTTGAAGTCAGATGTAGAATTGTCGCCGATTAAGTTTGTTGTGTTTTCATAAATTGTATTACCATCATTCATTAAACCTAATGCCCAATCGATTTTTGCATCACGTTCAGCGTGACCACGACGGTTCATGTATGAAGTGAAGCCTTTTGCTAAGTTATCTACTGCACCGAATGTAATTTGCGCGTTGTTTTTTGCAATTACTTCTGTCACAACGTTTACTTGGCCTTTCGCTTCTTCAAAAGTAGAAATATACGTTTCTACATATGTTACTGCTGAAGATTCTTCTGCTACCACTAATACATGGTTGAATAAAGAAGCTTCTGCATTATCATTTACGAATACAACTTGTAAAGGTGTATCGATAACCACGTTACGTGGAACGTATACGAAAATACCACCGTTTAATAATGCTGCATGGTAAGCTGTTAACTTGTTTTCATCCACTTTTACAGCCGTTGTCATGAAATATTTTTCAACTAAATCCGCATGTTCGCGAATAGCAGTTTGAAAATCTGTAAAAATAACACCCTTGTTTATAAGTTCTTCAGAAACTTTAATATATGCAGGTGTGTTGTTACGTTGAATATAAAGGTTTTCTTGGCCTTCTGTATCAATGATTGCCTTTACTTCTTCAGGTAGTTCTTCAAGTGATGTATAAGCTGCACTTTCTACCGTATGTGTTGGAAAATCAATGAAGTTCCATTTTGTTATATTCGTTCTATCTGGTTTTGGTAATTCAAGCGCAGCAGCTTTTTCTAATGCGCTTACGCGGAAATCAGCGAATGCTGCTGGTTCATTGTTATTTTCAGAGAACGAGCGTACTTCTTGTGCTGATAACGCTAATTTTGTTTCAACCGTCATCTTCGTCGTCCTCCTTAATTATGCTTCTTCTGTTACAGCGTCAGTATTTTCAATACCTAACTCTTGTTTAATCCATTCATAACCTTCAGCTTCTAAACGTTGCGCTAATTCTGCACCGCCAGATTTCACTACTTTACCTTGCATCATTACATGTACTTTATCAGGTGTGATGTAGTTAAGTAGACGTTGGTAGTGAGTGATCATTAAGCAAGCGAAACCTTCGCCGCGCATTTCGTTAATTCCTTTAGATACTACTTTTAATGCATCGATATCTAAACCAGAATCGATTTCGTCTAAAATACCAAAAGTTGGTTTGATCATCATCATTTGTAGAATTTCGTTACGTTTTTTCTCACCGCCAGAGAAGCCTTCGTTTAAGTAACGTTGAGCCATTTCTTCTGGCATTTCTAAGAATTCCATTGCTTTATCTAATTCGCGGATAAATTTCATTAATGAAATTTCATCGCCTTCTTTACGACGCGCATTGATTGCTGAACGTAAGAAGTCTGCGTTTGTTACTCCAGTGATTTCTGAAGGATATTGCATGCCTAAGAATAGACCAGCTTTTGCGCGCTCATCTACTTCCATTTCTAATACGTTTTTACCATCGATTAAAACTTCACCTTGAGTAACCACATATTTAGGGTGGCCCATAATTGCTGAAGCTAGAGTTGATTTACCAGTACCGTTTGGACCCATGATAGCGTGTACTTCGCCAGTGTTAATTGTAAGGTTTAAACCTTTTAAAATCTCTTTTCCGTCGATTTCAACGTGAAGATCTTTAATTTCTAAAGTTGTCATTAAATTACCTCCAAATGTTCATTTGCACGACACATGCATGCTAAATTAATTTCATTACCAATCTTACCCGAAATGGATGTGCGTTGCAAATAGTTTAGAATGATTTTAAATAAAAATTCTATATCAATTTTTTAAAACGCTCCATTTTAGTTTGTTTCTACTATATAAATAGCAATTCGGTGGAATTCTTCATTTTCATTAGGAAACTCATAAATGAGAATCAATTTCACTTATTTAATTGATTTAGACTCGTCACAAAAACGCCATTTCTATAATCGAAATGGCGTTTCTTCATTATTATATATTAGTTTTTTATTAAAATCTCTGTTAGGTAGTGATGGACGCTTGCTGCTACACCTCTTCCTTCTTTGATTGCCCAGACGATTAGGCTTTGACCGCGTCTTGCGTCACCTGCAGCGAATACGCCCGGTATATTTGTTTCGTAATCTTTAATCGATGCACGGATACGGTTGTTTGTTATCTCTGTTCCGAAATGATCTGGTGTTTCCTTTTCTGTTCCTTCGAAGCCAATTGCGACGAACACGTGCTGAGCCGGCCATACTTTTTCTGTGCCTGGTAACTCTTTAAAGTAATGGAAGCCGTCTTCGCCAAGAATTTTTTCCATTTGAATGGTGTGTAACTCTTTTACATTACCTTTTACATCTTTTACGATTTTTGTCGTTTGGATGCAGTATTCACGTGGATCGCCACCGTATTTTGCATCTGCTTCTGCGTATGCATAGTCTAACTTATAAATGTTGGGATCTTTGGGCCACATCGTTTCTTCTGTTCGTGTTAACGCTTGCTGTGGGTGCTTGCCAAACTGGTAGACGGAACGACAATTTTGACGAAGTGCTGTTGCAACACAGTCTGCCCCAGTATCACCACCACCGATTACGATGACATCCTGCCCCTTCACGTTTACTGCTTTTTTATCCTTAAAATTTGAATCTAATAGACTTTTTGTAACGTTCGTTAAATACTCCATCGCCAAATGAATATTACCAGCGTCACTGCCTTCCATATGAAGCTGACGTTGTTTTTGAGCTCCTGTACATAAAATAACTGCATCGAAATCGGTTTGTAATTGTTCTTTTGTAATATCCTTACCGATTTCTGTATTTGCGACAAATTCAATACCTTCTAAAGAAAGTAAATTCACGCGGCGTTCAATCACTTCTTTTTCCAGTTTCATATTCGGAATACCATACATTAAAAGTCC
>JAZUES010000226.1:0-4656 GCA_045640265.1 Solibacillus sp. | reverse complement strand
ACTTCTTCAACTGATCGATTATGCCCTAAATGAATGACTTCCGCGCCACTTGATTGCAAAATACGTCGCATAATATTTATCGATGCATCATGTCCATCAAAAAGACTTGATGCAGTAACGAAACGTACATGATTTTTCGGACGATATGCCTCTACTTTTTCCATTTCCCAAAACCCCTTTGTTATATTGAGATAATAAAAAACACCCTAACAAGCAAGCTTTTTACAGTTGCTCTCTACAGGGTGTTTTCGCTTCTTATTGTTCAAACTGCAGTATGCCTTGTAAAAACATTGTTGTTTGCAATTCAATATATTGTTCGATTGTGTAACGCTTTTGCAATGCCCATTTACGAAATGCCCAACTTTGTCCTTGAATGACGACATGGTTGGCTGCTAGAAAAATGGCATCATTGGAAAGCGATAAATTACCCGCTGCTACACAATCACGTAGCATGCGTTCAAAAATGGCTACCATTTCTAATTCTTTATCAAGAATATAATGCATCGCTTCTTTTGGAAGGGACTTCGTTTCTTGATACATGATTGTAAATTCCTCTGGCATCGAATCTATTAATAAGAAATAGCGACGAATCGCATCTTTCAAGCCTTCAATCGTACCTGTTTCAGATGCAAATTCCGATAGACATTTTGTTACTTCATTGAAAATATTGTCACATACTAAAAATAAGACGTCTTCTTTCGTTCGAATATATTCATATAATGTGCCAATACTGAAGCCTGCTTCTTTTGCTAATTCACGTGTCGTTGCCCGGTGGAAGCCTTTCTTTTTGAAAAGCTTCACACCCGCATCAACAATTTGCTGCCTTCGTTCAATAATTTTATTTTCATCTTTAATTGACGACGCTACATGCAGCTTATCGACATTTGCCATACATTACTTCGTGATCATTCGCGAAATTACGAGGCGTTGGATTTCTTGTGTGCCTTCGTAAATTTGCGTAATTTTCGCATCACGCATATAGCGCTCAACTGGGTAGTCTTTCGTATAGCCATAGCCACCGAATACTTGCACAGCTTCTGTCGTTACTTTCATCGCTGTGTCGCCAGCCATTAATTTTGCCATTGCTGATGCTTTTCCGTATGGTAAATCATTTGATTCTAACCAAGCTGCTTGATACGTCAATAAACGTGATGCTTCGATTTCTGTTGCCATATCAGCTAATTTAAATGATACCCCTTGGTTAGCTGTAATTGGCTTGCCAAATTGTACACGTTCTTTTGCATATTCCACCGCTGCATCTAATGCTCCTTGTGCGATTCCTACTGCTTGCGCGGCAATACCGTTACGTCCGCCGTCTAATGTTTTCATCGCAATGATGAAGCCTTGTCCCTCTTCACCAAGTAAGTTTTCTTTTGGTACACGGCAGTTATCAAAAATGATTTCTGTCGTTGGCGATGAACGAATACCTAATTTTCTCTCTTTCTTCCCTACAGAAAATCCTGGTGTATCCGCTTCAACGATGAAGGCAGTTGTTCCATTTTTTGATTCTGGATCTGTTACCGCGAACACGACATAAATGTCAGCAACGCCACCGTTTGTAATAAAGATTTTTGAACCATTTAAAATATATTCATCGCCATCTTTTACAGCGTATGTTTTCATTCCACCTGCATCTGATCCTGAACCTGGCTCTGTTAAACCGTAAGCACCAATCTTTTTACCTTCTGCCATTGGACGAAGGTATTTTTGCTTTTGTTCTTCGTTTCCAAATTTAAAAATTGGCCAACCAGCAAGTGATGTATGTGCTGATAACGTTACCCCTGTTGATGCACATACACGTGATAATTCTTCTACTGCGATACAGTAAGCTAAGTAGTCGAAGCCGGCACCTCCGTATTCTTCTGGCCATGGAATACCTGTTAATCCTAGTTCAGCCATCTTATCGAAAATAGCGCGGTCGAATTCTTCATGCTCATCACGATGCTCAGCTGTTGGTGCCACTTCGTTAATTGCAAAATCGCGGATCATTTCACGTAATTGTTGATGTTCTTCTGATAATTGAAAGTTCATTTTCCCATATCCCCTTTTGTGTATGTTTTAAACGTTATCTAAGTACATGTTTGCTAATAACGATGCGTTGGATTTCACTTGTACCCTCGTAAATTTGTGTAACCTTCGCGTCGCGGAAATAGCGCTCTACTGGATAATCCTCGGTGTAGCCATAGCCACCGAAAACTTGTACGGCTTCAATGGCCGTATCCATTGCTGTTTGCGAGGCGAATAATTTCGCCATCGCCGCTTCTTTTCCACATGGTATGTTTTGAGCACGCAAGTCAGCAGCACGATAAACAAGTAGTTTTGCCGCTTCTACTGCTGTTGCCATATCCGCTAGCTTAAAACCGACCGCTTGTTGCTGTGCAATAGGCTTTCCAAACTGTACACGTTCTTTTGCGTAATTCGTTGCGGCTTCTAGTGCGGCTTCAGCAATTCCTAAGCTTTGTGCAGCAATGCCAATACGGCCTACATCTAAATTGGCGAGCGCAATTTTAAAGCCTTCCCCTTCGTCACCTAATCGATTTGCCACGGGTACGCGCATCTTTTCAAACGTTAACTGTAATGTTCTTGAACCATGCAAGCCCATTTTGCGTTCATCTTTTCCGATAATAAAACCTGGTGTATCTTTTTCTACAATGAACGCCGTAATCCCGCGCGTACCAGCTTCTGGATTTGTTGAAGCAAAGACGATGTAGACATCTGCCTCACCACCGTTTGTAATGAAAATTTTGGCCCCATCAATAATGTATTCATCACCTTCACGGATAGCACGAGTTTTTAGTGAACCTGCGTCACTTCCTGCACTTGACTCTGTTAAACAAAAGGCACCTAAGTATTCCCCGCTTGCTAGCTTTGGCACATATTTTTGCTTTTGTTCCTCATTGCCGAAATACATAATCGGGTTCGTGGCAACCGAAGTATGGACCGATAAAATAACCCCCACGACTGCGCTTACTTTCGACAGTTCATGAATCGCAACAATGTACGATGTAAAATCCATTTCCGAGCCACCATATTCAGCTGGAGTGGTAATGCCCATTAATCCAAGCTCGCCCATCTTCTCTAAAATATGTTTTGGAAACTGCCCTTGTTCCATTTTTTCAATGAATGGTTCAATCTCTGTTTTGGCAAAATCGCGGACCATATTGCGCATCATCAATTGTTCATCTGTAAATTGTAAATGCATTTAGATCCCCTCAGCTTTCATAAATATAGAAGCCACGACCTGATTTTTTACCTAACCATCCCGCTGCAACGTATTTGCGTAGTAATGGACAAGGACGATACTTACTATCTCCCAGTCCCTCATGTAAAATTTCCATTATCGATAAACATGTATCTAACCCAATAAAGTCAGCTAATGTTAATGGCCCCATTGGATGATTCATGCCCATCTTCATGACATCATCAATTGCTTCTTTTGTTGCAACACCTTCATAAAGTGCATAAATGGCTTCATTAATCATTGGAAGTAAAATTCGATTCGAAATAAAGCCTGGGAAATCGTTTACCTCAACACCTGTTTTTCCTAAGTGCTTTGTCATAGCCGCTACTGATTCATATACTTCATCTGCTGTAGCAAGCCCTCGAATAATTTCAACAAGCTTCATAACCGGTACTGGATTCATAAAATGCATACCAATTACTTTTTCTGGACGATTCGTTACTGCAGCAATTTCAGTGATTGGTAAGCTCGACGTATTTGTTGCTAAAATAGCATGCTTTGGAGCGATAGTATCTAGTTGTTTGAAAATAGATTGCTTTATTTCCATATTTTCAACGGCTGCTTCTATGACAATATCTACATTTTTGGCATCTGCTAATGTTAAAGACTTTGTAATACGGGCTAAAACTTCTACTTTCTCTTGCTCCGTTTTACGCCCCTTTTCTACATCACGTGTTAGGTTTTTCGTAATTGTATTGATTCCGCGTTCGAAAAACTCGTCTTTCATATCATTTAAAATGACTTGATATCCTGCTTGCGCGCAAACTTGTGCGATACCAGACCCCATTTGTCCAGCACCGATGACCATTACTTTTTCAATTGTCATTTTTGTTCATCCCCTTAGTTCGATACTTCAATTAATACTGCGTCTCCTTGACCACCGCCTGAGCAAATCGCTGCGATGCCTAAACCTCCACCGCGACGTTTCAATTCATAAGCTAATGTTAAAATAATGCGTGCACCACTTGCTCCAATTGGATGACCTAATGCTACTGCACCACCATTAACGTTTACTTTTTCTTCATCCAGTCCGCTAATTTGATTGCTTACTAAGGCAACTGCTGCGAACGCTTCGTTTATTTCAATTACATCAATTTGCGCTAATGTTTTCCCTGATTTTTCGAGTAACTTATCAATGACAAGGCCCGGTGTTTGTGGGAAATCCTTTGGTGCAACGCCGACTTCTGCATGTGCTAAAATCGTTGCGAGCACTGGGCGGTTTTCCTGTTGTGCTTTTTCCTCGCTCATTAATACGAGTGCACATGCGCCGTCATTTACTCCTGGGGCATTCCCCGCTGTAATCGTGCCGTCACTACTAAATGCAGACTTTAGCTTTGCAAGCGTTTCCAAAGTAGTGCCTGCTCTTGGCGCTTCGTCTTGGTCGACGTAAATGGAATCACCTTTACGCTGTGGAA
>JAZUES010000225.1:0-6344 GCA_045640265.1 Solibacillus sp. | reverse complement strand
TGAATCGCACAGCTTTGTTGCAGAAATCTGTACGACTCATCTGTGCGCTTTATGCTAGGCCCGCCAAATAAAGCATAGTCTAATAAATTTATTTAAAGAGGTAAGGCGCTGTTGCAAGCAAAGGCGCCGTTCTTTTAAATAAAGCAGATTTGCTAAATAAAGCAATTGAAATGCAGTGACAATTTCTTTAAATGGTTACATAAGAATGTTAGCTATCTATAATAGAAGCACGGCGCGTTGCGATAGCATAGCGCCTACGGTATTTAAAAAGGTAGGTAACGATACACCTTATATCGGCGGGCCTTACACACAGCACAAAGAACATTCGCAAAAGACTCTTGTAAAGATCCTTTGTGAATGTATGCTGAGCCCGCCGAAAGACTATCCCCAAATCCCCACTATATTTAGAGGAAAGAATAACTACGACAGCAACCGTATCTTTATAGAAACGCAACATCTCCCAGAATTGTTCGTCTTATAGGAAGTAAGCGTGAACGGACAAGTAAGTGTCATCGAATTTTAGTCCTTTGTGTGCTAAAATGTTTTGCAGGAGGGTTTGTAAAATTATGAAAAAATGGTTAGTAGCTATAATGGCAGTTTTTGTATTAGCAGCTTGTGGGAACGATGAAAAAGAGGCATCACCAGAAGAATTACAAGATACAATTGATGAAGGAACAGTTGGATTTGAAATTTTAGGCGACTCGATTGAAGAAGCTGCAAATGTTCCAGAAAATGAAAAAAACGAAATTTTATCTGCATTTAATGAATATATTACAGCCTTTAATGAAGAAGATTTAGAACGTTATAAACAAATTATCTCAAAAAATGCAAAAGGCTTTAAATATGAAGAAGATGTACAAGCAGTATCAGAAGTGTTCGAACAATACGACGTCAATCGAGTAGCAGAGGACGTTACAATTGTGAAGTATAAGGAAGACGAAGCACAGGTGTTTTCGAATTTAAAAACGGAAACAAAAGAAATTGAAACCGGTGCAGAACTTTCAGGAGCGGGTCGACAAGTAACAGTTTTAGTAAAAGAAGACACGTGGAAAGTTTCAAGCATTTATTATATTGGTAACGAATAATTTAGTGGAAACTATTCGATTCAAAGAGACGTCTCTAGCATGTATATGTCGAGACGTTTTTTTCATATAATAAGAGAGAGATGGACATCTATTACAATTGTAGAATATCGTTCACAATTACATAGAGATACGTTACACTATTGAACATAGGAGTGTGGGAAAATAATGAAAACTGCAATTGTGACAGATAGTACAGCCTATTTAACGCTTGAAGAACGAAAAGCGTACAATATTCATATGATTCCTTTAGGGGTTAACATTGAAGGAACCGTTTATGATGAAGAAGTGACAATTACAGCTACTGAATTTTATGATCGTGTACGTGGGGCAAAGGAATTTCCGAAAACAACCATGCCACCGATTGGAAAATTCGTGGAGCTTTTTGAAAAGTTAGCAACAGATTATGATGAAATCGTAACGATCCATTTATCAAGCGGTATTAGCGGTACATTCGAAGGTGCGGTACAAGCTGGTGATATGGTAGAAAATATAAAAGTATATGCATTTGATTCGGAAGTGGCTGCCTATTTACAAGGAATGTATGTAAAAGAAGCAGCGAAAAAAGCTGCGGAGGGTGCATCTGCTGAAGAGATTATCGCACATTTAGAGGACTTGAAAACATCGATGGAAGACTATATCATTGTCGATGATTTAAATCATTTACAACGAGGTGGGCGACTTTCGGCTGCAGCGGCGTTAATTGGCGGATTACTTCAAGTAAAGCCGGTGTTAACATTCCAAGACAAAGTCATCGTCCCATTTGAAAAAATTCGCACACGTAAAAAGGCATTGCGACGAGTGGAAGAGCAACTTGAGATAGCAGTCCAAAAACACGGTGCATTACAAGCCACAATCATTCATGCAAACTGTGAAGAAGAGGCACGTGAATGGATGAATAGGTTATCTGAAAAGTATCCATCCGTTGATATTACATTAAGCTACTTCGGTCCAGTAATCGGCACACACTTAGGTGAAGGCGCCATCGCAATGGGCTGGTTAAAAAACTAAATTAGACATTCAGAGGCAGTCACTATGATTTTTTTAAATTAGTGGCTGTTTTTTGTCTTTAATAAACGAAAAAGGAGACGAACAAATGATCAAACAACGATCCAAGCATTACAAGCTCACAAAACTCCACCAATTCAGGACTTACAAAGGCCTCCTCATCGAACCCACCATCAGAAACTTCTTCACTGGCCGCATTTGGCAACGCAATCACACACCATTCCCACAACCTAAAATTGAAACCTATATCAACCGCGGCTTTTTTGAAGTCGTGCCTGCTGTTCGAACAAAACCCAAACTTAGTTGCAGGCGTTGTCACAATGAAAGTCGTCAAAAATTCGTCGCCTTCCACTGTGCAAAATGTAATGCTACATGCTATTACTGCCGTCACTGCATCACAATGGGACGGATGTGTAGCTGTGATGAACTACTCCTATGGCACTCAAAAGAAAAACCACTCGCACAACCTACGCCAAATTTCATCTGGTCTGGTCAACTAACACCACAACAAGCAAAAGCCGCAAATGAATTAACGGAAAGCCTCGCTCAAAACCGCAATCATCTGGTGTCAGCTGTGTGCGGAGCCGGAAAAACAGAAATCCTTTTCGCAGCCATCCAGCAATCACTACTAACAGGAAAACGAGTCTGTGTCGCAACACCACGAACAGATGTAGTTCTTGAGTTATTTCCGAGATTCCAACAAGTTTTTCAAAACACCATTATTCACGCCTATTACGGCAATGCTCCACAGCAACATGGATTCGCGCAGCTCGTTCTCGCCACGACCCACCAATTATACCGATTTGAAAACGCATTCGATGTGATGATTGTCGACGAGGCGGATGCCTTTCCTTATACATTTGACGAAGCCTTACAACGCGCGGTTCTTAAGGCAAAAACTTCCGAAGCCCCCATCGCATTTGTTACCGCAACCCCATCTCAAAAGCTACTCACTCAACAGTCAAAACAAAACTGGGGCTATTCCTTTATCGCACGCCGTTTTCATGGCTTCCCGCTACCTGTCCCAAAATTCCAATCCCTTTGGAGTTACGAAAAAGCCTTTCAAAAGGGCAAAATCCCGCCAAAACTCGTACGTTGGCTTGAACAGCGACTCCATAACAACGAGCCATTTCTTATCTTTTTCCCGACAATCGAACTCATGGAACTGGCGACACCGCTATTTCAAAAATTCGACCCTACCATTGAAAGCGTGCATGCAGAAGACCCGAACAGAAAGGAAAAAGTAGTGCAACTCAGAAACGAAGAGCGAAAAGGACTTTTAACGACAACCATTTTAGAGCGCGGCATTACGATCAAAAACGTCCAAGTAGCCGTCATCGGTGCAGAAAATCCCGTTTTTACGTCGAGTGCATTGATTCAAATTAGCGGACGTGTTGGGCGGAATATGGCCTTTCCTGATGGTGATATTACATTTTTTCATCACGGGTTGACGCTGGAGATGGATGTAGCACGAAAAAAGATTTTGGAGATGAACCAGTATGAATAAAACGATTACCCACTGCTTATTATGCGAACGCGAGCTCCAATTTCGCTTTGGTTGGAAGGAACTACTCGTAAAAACATTGCCACAAACGATTTGCCCCCGCTGTGAAGAACGCTTTGAACGAATCGAACAGCAACGTGAAGTAGAGGTTATTTCGCTTTATCACTATAACGATGCGATGAAAGATTTTTTACATCGCTATAAGTTTTTACATGATGTCCTACTAGCACACACATTCAATCAAATAATCCACGAACATTTAAAAAATGAAACCTACACCATTGTCCCAATCCCGATGCATCCAGATAACTTGAAAATCCGAACGTTCGCACAGGTTGATGAACTGTTGAAAGCTGCCAATATTCCATTCGAACAACATTTAACAAAGCTTTCAAAAGAGCGGCAATCCTTAAAATCTCGAGTAGAACGATTGCAAACCCCGCAGCTATTTGACGTAATAGACCCAGTAATTATAAAAGATAAAAATATCCTATTAATTGACGATATATATACAACAGGCACGACGATGCGACATGCCGAAAGAGTGCTAAAACAAGCAGGTGCTAGGGACGTACGTGGATTTACATTAATCCATGGTTGAAAAATAGGGAATATCCACTCATATCTGAAAAAGTAATAAAGTTGTCAATGAAAAAATGGTCACGTTATGTATAATGATTGTAGAGTATTTACGGACGAATAGGGGGAAGACCAATGGCAGAGTTAAGAAATTGCCCGATGTGTGATGATTTTTTCAATTACACGGGATTACGCGAAGTTTGTCATAATTGTGCGCAAAAAGAAGAGGATATGTACCAAGTGGTGTACCGTTTTTTACGTAAGCGTGAAAATCGTGCGGCCAATGTTGATCGTATTATCGAGGCGACAGGTGTTAATAAGGATTTACTTTACAAATGGGTACGAAAAGGGCGCTTACATCCAGCGGTATTCCCAAGCTTAGGTTATCCATGTGATAACTGCGGACGTTTAACAACAAAAGGGAAGCTTTGTGAGACTTGTCAAGGCGAACTTAAATCGGATCTACGCACATTTGAAGCGGCTAAAGAATTCCGTAAAGATGTAGTGCGTCGTGACCGCGGTACATATCATTCAGAAAAAAAATAATCATGTTCGCAGGCGAAGTCTTAAAAATAGGACTTCGCTTTTATTTTTAGTAAAATTAAGAGAAGGTCGAATCTATCATTTGCGACAGCTAAAATGACCATTTTTCAAAAGAAATCGTAAACAATTTTCTGTTACAACCGAAATATATTGTAGACAGAGGATTTAATTGAGGGGAGGCCTATTATGATGAAAATTAATCCAATTGGTTTACAAGCTATTCAATCCTACCAAAATCAAACACGTGTTGCCAAAAGCGAAAATACGTCAAAAACATTTGCAGACCATATCGAAATTTCTTCAAAAGCAAAAGAGATGCAGTCAACGTCAACGTATGCAAACGAACGCGCGGAACGCATGAAAAAGCTAAAAGAAGATATTGATTCAGGGAATTACAAAGTAGATGCCAAACAAGTTGCAGCAGATATGCTGAAGTACTATCGCCGTTAATTCCTAAAATAATAGTTAAGTAAGGGAGAGCTCCATATAATGTCGATTGAAAAAATCGTAGCAACGCTTGAAAAGCTAGAAAAAATGCATAAAAGTCTACTCGAATTAGCGATTGCTAAGACAGAATATATCAAGCTTGGCGATATGGAAAAGTTAGATCAGCAAATCAAAAACGAGCAAGCCCATGTAGCAGCGATTGATACACTTGAGCAACAGCGTCAGTTGATGGTAACGGATTACCTACGAGCAAAAGGAATTGCTTTCACTGACACACCAACTGTAGCTGAGTTGATTGAAGCTGCTGAAGATTCGGAATCAAAGGAAGCATTAGCAAGCGTGAGAAACCGTCTAGTCGACTTACTCGGAAAGCTAAAAATACAAAATGATTTAAATCAAAAAATGGTATTTAACTCATTACAATTTGTCAATATTACACTCGATGCGATGCGACCACAGCGTCAAAACCAACAATTCAACTATTCTGGTGCAGAAGTTCGTGGTAATTCAGAAGTCGCTCGAAAATCATTTAACGAATTTAAAGCCTAAACGCATGTAAGTGAACGCATGCAGCGATGATACACTACATGCGTTTTCTTATTGGCTATTTTACGGCTATTAATACATAACTTTACCAAACTATAAAAAGGGAGGCCCACACTATGCGTTCAACATTTATGGGACTTGAAACAAGTAAACGCGGACTTTATACACAACAATCGGCCCTATATACAACAGGACATAATATCTCAAACGCCAACACAGATGGCTATACACGCCAACGCGTCAATATGGAAACCACTCCTGGTTATCCGGGTACAGGCTTAAACTCCCCAACAACAGCGGGGCATATCGGTACAGGTGTAGAAGCACAATCGGTTCAACGTATCCGCGACCAATTCCTAGACCGCCAATTCCGTCAAGAGACGAACAAATTAGGCTACTGGGAAGCGACAACAAGAACGATCTCTCAAATGGAAGATGTAATGTCTGAACCTTCTGAGTTTGGTATCAACCAAGCGTTCACTGATTTCTGGAAATCGATGGAGGACGTGAACACAAACCCTAAAGATACAGCAGCTCGCCAAGTGTTGATTTCGAGAGGGCAATCATTAGCTGAATCATTTAATTATATGGATACACAGCTAAAGCTAATCCAAGGAAACATCGGGAACGAAATT
>JAZUES010000224.1:0-5223 GCA_045640265.1 Solibacillus sp. | reverse complement strand
TGTAAAACGCCACGTGCTTCTGGTTGACGAGCGATACCTTCTACTGTTTTAGAAACGATTAAACCGTTACCAATACCTGCACCTAGTGCTGCTAAACCGATTGCGATTGCTGCTGCTAATAAACCTACTGAACCTACCATTTGATAATATCCTCCTTGGATTTGTAATTTTTTTTGGTTTCAAATTGCCACACTACGATGAATGTGGAATTTTATAATTAATGGTCTGTACTCACTTTGTGAGCCATATAAACCATCGTTAACATAGTGAAAATGAAAGCTTGGATAAACCCGATGAAAATCGAGAACCCTTGCCATGCCATCATTGGAATGATTGCACCTACGAAGCCAAATGCGCTTGCTCCGGCTAAACCACCAAGTAAGCCTAATAAAATCTCACCGGCATAAATGTTACCGTAAAGACGTAGACCAAGAGTTAATGTATTGGCAAACTCTTCGATAATCTTTAGTGGGAACATGAATGACATTGGTTTAAAGAATGTTTTAGTATATCCACCAGTACCTTGCATTTTCACACCATAGTACTGAGTTAATACTAGAACCATTACTGCTAATGTCATTGTGACAACTGGATCGGCTGTTGGTGATTTCCACCATAAGTCACCGTTCACAACGATACCACCTAATGGTAACCCAAGTAAGTTCGATACTGCAATGAACATGATTAATGTGATACCTAAAACGTGGAAGCGCCCACCAGTTTTCCAGTCCATGTTGCTCTTAATAATCCCCTTCACGAAATCCATAATCCATTCCATGAAGTTCTGCATACCAGTCGGTTTTAATGCTAATTTACGCGTAGCGATAAATGCGATTAAAAATACAATGATAGCGGATACTGCAAGAGTTAACAACGTACTTTTGTTGAATGTAAGCACCATAAAGCCTAAATCCCAATCAAACTCTGGAGCTGTATGATCCATTTCTTCATTCACCTCTCTTTCAAATGCACACTAATGGCTTTTAAAATGATGTACGATTCTTTCTACTACTAAAAAGATGTACGGAATCATCAGTCCAATGACCGTGCTTATTAAGTGAAAATTTTGTGGCAACGATATTGCGATTGCGACTGCGGCAACACCTGATCCAAAACGTAGTACCGTACCTATTGATGCTACTTTTTTCCCCTCACTTATGGAGCGGTCAAATTTTTCCATACGTCGAACCAATATCCAAAAGTTATACGTACCAAAGAAAGCACCCAAGGCAATACCAGCAAATATGGATTCATATGGCGAAAATCCCCAGCCTAACGCACAAACAGCAAGCAAAAAAAATAACGCTTTCTTCTGCATTGCAAAAATGTGATGCAAATCTAGCATTGGCAATTAATCTCCTGAAACATTTTTCGAGTAAAGAAAGTGTTCATCGACCATTAAGTGAATTTAAATAGTAGTAAATGCACTACAAAAAGTTAGAGGCCGTTACAAGTACTAAATAATTTTAACTACATATTCTTTCGTAGTTATCATTCATTCCATACCTCTAAATAACTCTAAAATTTCACGGACTTTAATCCAGACGCATAAAACGTTGCAAATTGACGAGTTGGATTTCAACTGTCAATCTAGTAGAAACTTGATATAACAAGTGTTTCAACGTCATTAGACCAGACGAAACCCCTATCATTCTTACCCTTTGTAAGCATACAATAGGGGGTTTTTGATGTCAATTGGTAATGGTGAAAAACTTAACGTACTATAATTCCTTGTCAAATTGTTGACAAATTTGTGTATAGATATACATAATTTAACCTCTATTTTTTTCGCATACGTAGAAATTAGCTATTTTACACATTATTTTTGTTTTCCATATTAATGGGAATGATTAGAAACTTTTTTTATGCATTGCTAGCAAATTTTGCTGTTGACGAAGGAAAAAGAGAATAATTTCTATTAAATTTGATTTCTGAATTTTCAGCTGGGCAATTTTTTATTACTTATTCAAGAAATTTAACAATGATTCAACAATTCGTTGTGAGGCAAATCCATCACCGTACGGGTTCGATGCATGTGCCATTGCTTCATACGCTTCTTTATTTGTTAATAATTCTTTGGCCATTGTATAAATGACTTCTTCATTCGTTCCAGCAAGTTTCAACGTTCCTGCAGCAATTCCTTCAGGTCGTTCTGTTGTGTCACGTAGTACTAATACTGGTTTACCAAGTGACGGCGCTTCTTCTTGTACACCACCAGAATCCGTTAAAATCATAAATGAACGCGCTGCGAAATTATGGAAGTCGAACACTTCTAATGGTTCGATTAAGTGCACGCGTGGATTGTCACCTAAAACTTCATTGGCTACTTCACGTACGGCTGGGTTCATATGCACTGGATACACCACTTGAATGTCATCATGTTCTTTAAGTAAACGCATAATCGCGTGGAACATATTACGCATGGGGTCACCTAAGTTTTCACGACGGTGCGCTGTTAGTAAAATCATGCGATCTGTACCCATTTTTGAAAGTACCGGATGTGAGTAGTGTTCACTAACTGTCGTTTTTAATGCATCAATTGCCGTATTACCTGTTACAAAAATTGCTTCGTCTACTTTATTTTCTTTCAATAAATTTTGACGTGATTGTTCTGTAGGGGCAAAGTGTAAATCTGCCATCACGCCTGTTAATTGACGGTTCATTTCTTCTGGGTATGGTGAATACTTTTGACCTGTACGTAATCCTGCTTCTACGTGTCCAATCGCGATTTGATTGTAAAACGCCGCTAAGCTCCCAACAAAAGTTGTTGCTGTGTCACCGTGTACTAATACGATGTCCGGTTTTGCTTCCTTCATAACACGATCTAAACCAATTAATGCATTTGTCGCTACATCAACTAATGTTTGACGATCTTTCATAATATTAAGGTCATAATCTGGTGTGATTTTAAATGTTTCTAACACTTGATCGAGCATTTGACGATGTTGTGCAGTTACTGTCACGATGGATTCAATTTGCTCGGGATGCTTTTGTAGTTCTAATACAAGTGGCGCCATTTTAATTGCTTCAGGACGCGTACCAAAAATCGTCATTACTTTGAATTTTTTCGTCATATTAAAGTTCCTTCCTTTTAAGCTTTTACTAAAATAAAACGCCCGCAACAAGCTTGTACGGACGTCTTAAATAATATTATTTTGTTCCGAATAAACGGTCTCCAGCGTCACCTAAACCAGGTACGATATAACCGTGTTCATTTAATTTTTCATCTAGAGATGCAATGTAAATATCTACATCAGGGTGAAGGCGTTGAATTTCTGCTACACCTTCTGGAGCTGCGATCAAGCACATGAATTTAATGCTTTTCGCTCCGCGTTTTTTCAGTGAGTTAATTGCTTCAATTGCTGAACCACCTGTCGCTAACATTGGGTCAACAATAATGAAATCACGCTCTTCTACATCAGCAGGGAGTTTTGCATAGTATTCAACAGGTTTTAACGTTGCTGGATCGCGATAAAGACCGATGTGACCTACTTTGGCAGCAGGAATTAATTTTAATACCCCGTCTACCATGCCGATACCTGCACGTAAGATTGGAACAATTGCAATTTTCTTACCTGATAAGACTTTTGCCTTTGCTTTTGTTACCGGTGTTTCTACTTCGATTTCTTCTAGTGGTAAATCACGTGTAATTTCAAATGCCATTAACGTTGCTACTTCGTCAACTAATTCACGAAATTCCTTCGTACCTGTTTCTTTATCTCGAATATAAGTTAACTTATGTTGAATTAATGGGTGGTCAAATACGTATACTTTGCTCACTGTGACATCTCCTAACTATTGTTTATCCCACATTAGCGGGCATTAAAAACTCCCTTCCCTCTCAAGACTTGAGGTGGAAGTTCCACTGCTCATAATAGCCTGATTGGTGAAGGCTAACAATCAGTGGTGGGCTTGTCTCCCTACTGATTAAAGTTTCACTTTTATCTAAATTAGTATAACAGAAAAGAGCGTATGCGAAAACAATCATTATAGTGTTTTCTAAATGTTTATTTATTGTAGTCCATTAATTGTTAATATTGGTTTTTTTCGCAATATTATTTGTTGATCTAACAATTTGGAGGCATCCTGTATTGGAAGTGGGCGTGAATAATAATAGCCCTGTATGACATCGCATTTTAATTCTTTTAGTATTGTTAACTGCTCTACCGTTTCGACTCCTTCCACAATAACGGTCATCTCTAACATATGAGCAATTTGAATAATCGATTTGACGATAGTTTGTGTTGCAATCTCGTCAATCTTTTGTGAAAAACTTTGGTCAATTTTTAATTCATCAAACGAAAATTTTTGTAAATAACTAAGCGACGAATAGCCGATACCAAAGTCATCTACACTTGTTGAAATTCCAAGCAATCGAAGCTTCATTAAAATTATTTTTGCTCGTTCAAAGTCAAATAAACTCATGGATTCTGTAATTTCAATAATTAAAAATCGAGGGTCTGCATAGTATTGCTGAATTAAACTTGTTAATTTGGAGATAAAAGACGGATGATAAAAATGCTCTGGTGAAATATTAATCGCAATTGGGACGATACGTTTACCTTCATATTGACGCTGCTGTTGCCACTTAAGTACTTGTTCAATTATTTGTAGTTCTAGTTCACGGATTAGCCCCGAATTTTCAGCTACTGGAATAAACTCACCGGTTGAAATAGAACCAAGTTCCGGTGAAATCCAGCGCGCTAATGCCTCCATACTTACAATACGCCCTCTTCGTATTTCAAATTTCGGCTGGAAATGTGCTGTAATTTGTTTTTGCTGTAAGGCTTTTTTCAAATGATTTAATAACAATAATTTACGTTCAGAAATACGATTAGATTGTTCAATATAATAATTTATTCGTGTACCTGGCAATAATTTTGAATCTGTTAATGCACTTTCTGCAAATCGGATGGCATCATATGAAGTATAGTCTTTTTCAAACGGAGCAATCCCTATTTTTAGCGTTGTATAAACTTGTTGCCCTTTAATAACGAATGGTTCATTCGCTGCATCTTTAATGGGTACTATTCTTGTTTTTTCAATGGTTTGAAAATCTATCGGCGTAAACATGATCAGTGATGAACTCGTAAACCGCGCTACATCACTATTTTCGCTAGTCGATAAGCGTTTTAGCCTCTTGCCAAGCTCTTTTAACAACGCCTCTCCCGCTGGACGTCCAAAAAGTTCTACTACTTCCGAAAATTCACCAGGTTCTACAAT
>JAZUES010000223.1:0-2034 GCA_045640265.1 Solibacillus sp. | reverse complement strand
TTGAAAATCCCCTTGTAAAGATAATTTCACACCTCAATTCGAATAAAACGTAAATAAACATGGGAATATGGTACACTAAAGCCAATGAACTAAAGGTGGTCAAAACATGACAGTAATTAACTTATTAAATGAAACATTACAAAATAAATGGTCGTTTGAAACGACAATGAAAATTCAAGATGAAATGATTCCAGCAATGGTAGAAGGAAAAGATATCGTTGCAGAATCTCCGACAGGCTCAGGGAAAACGCTTGCGTATACTTTGCCAATTTTAAATAAAGTGGATGGAAGTAAAAAGCAAACACAAGCTTTAATCGTGGCCCCTTCACAAGAATTAGCCATGCAAATTGTTGAAGTAATTCGTGATTGGACAGCAGGTACAGACATTACCGTACAACAATTAATTGGAGGTGCTAACTCGGCACGTCAAATCGAAAAATTAAAGAAAAAGCCAACGATTGTTGTTGGTACACCGGGTAGACTTAATGAATTAGTAAACCAGGGAAAATTAAAATTAAAAGATATTGAAACAGTCGTTTTAGATGAGTGCGATCAATTACTTAGTCGTGAATACCGCGTTGTTGTAAAACAATTTATCGAGAATGCTGCACATGGACGTCAAGTAGTCGTTGTTTCAGCCACAATTACCGAAGAAATTCAATTAGTGGCAGAGCGTTTAATGTTTGAACCGGTTACGATTACAATCAAGCCTGAAGATATCGAAAAATCATTAGGTAAAATCGTACATTCATTTATTAAAGTTGATGAGCGTGATAAAACCGATTTATTACGCCGTTTAGCAAATATTGAAGGTATGCGCGGATTAGCTTTTGTTAACAATATCGACCAAGTATTAATGAAGCAAAATAAATTATCGTATAAAGATGCGCCAATCGTAGCGTTACATTCAGAGATGAAAAAAGATGAGCGTAAAAAGGCGTTAGATGCATTCCGTAACGGGGAAGCACGTATTTTAATTGCAACAGATATCGCCGCACGTGGTTTAGATATTACTGGTTTAACACATGTTATACATGTTGACGTTCCACGCACAATTGAGCAATATACACATCGTTCTGGGCGTACTGGTCGCGCGGGTGCTGACGGTGAAGTGTTAACGTTACTTTCATATAAAGATGAAAAAACGTATAAAAAATGGGTGCGTGATTTATCTAAAAAGGCCGTGCAAAAAATTTGGTCTAAAGGTGAAATTATTGAAGGTAATTCAAAAACTATTTCAACTGTCAAAGTAGAGCCCCAAAAAGTATCTGAGAAAAAGCCCTACAAATCAAAATCTGGTAAAAAGGGTGTAACATTCAGTAAATCGAAAAAGGAGCAATAGTAAATGACATTCCAAGAAAAGTTAGAGCAATTTGCAGAATTAGCAGTGAAAATTGGCGTAAACATTCAAAAGGGACAATATTTATTGATTAATACTTCTACAGAGACATTAGAATTCACTCGAATCGTAGTCAAAAAAGCATACGAAGCGGGTGCAAGTCGTGTACATGTGAACTTAACGGATGCAAGCTTTGAGCGTGATTACTATGAAAATGTATCAGTTGAGGAAACAGCCAACTTCCCGAAATGGACAGTGGCACAGCGTGAAGAATTAATCGAGCGCAAGGGTGCACTTCTTTGGATCGATGCAGAAAATCCTGATTTACTTGCTGGCATCAATGTCGATGTGATTAGCGCACAGCAAAAAGCATCTGGGGCAGCGTTAGTAAACTACCGTAAAGCAGTAATGAATGACCAAATCGCCTGGTCAATCATCGCCGTACCATCGCCAAAATGGGCAGAAAAAGTATTTCCGAACTTACCAGTTGAAGAGCAAGTACCAGCTTTATGGGATGCAATCTTTAACACAGTACGCATCGGAGAAGGTGATGCTGTGACAAAATGGCAAGCACATATTGAAAACTTACAAACTCGTGCAGCGCAATTAAACACGAAAAAATATGCGAAGTTACATTACACAGCCCCTGGAACGGATTTAACAATTGAATTACCAGAGAAGCACTTATGGAAGAG
>JAZUES010000222.1:0-4448 GCA_045640265.1 Solibacillus sp. | reverse complement strand
TTGATTGCAGACGCTGCGATAAAGCTGGCTGCGTTAAAAATAAACGTTCCGCTGCTTTACGCATATTTTTTTCTTCTGCTAATATTTTTATAATTTCAGCTTCCGATGCTGTCATGATGTAACCTCCTCATTCAAACTGCGCGATAAAGTGAACCTTCAATCAGTGGATGGCCAGTTGATCTGCCACCCATACTTCTTCTTGCTACACTTAATCCTTAAGGTGGGCAACTTACTGCCCTTTATTGCGGGATAAAAAATCGACAAAATCCTTTTGGGACTTTGCCGATTCTTTTTAATTACGCATTATGTTGATAAATATATTTCTTTAATTGTTTTAAAATAATCCTTCGCGTCATAATACCGACGAATGTACCCTCTTCATCAACTACACATAAAAAAGCATGATTAATGACCAGATCTAGCGCTCGTTGGAATGTGTCGGTAATTTTTAAATACGCTACTTCAGGATTCATTACCTCATCCACTTTAATGGTTGATAGTTTATCATATTCAATTCTTTCTAAACCTAAAATAGCCTCTGTAATCATTTTTGTACTTAATAAGCCTTGTAATCGATACTTCTTATCCAACACTGGAATCGATGAGTATCCTGTTTTTGTTAAGACAAGTAATGCATGTTCTGCACTATTTCCAGTTTGTACATGGGCTACCTTTTCAGATGAAATAATAAAATCTTCAATGGGCATGTCTAGTAACGCTCTGTTGTTAGTTGAAATCATGACATTCTACTCCTTTTATCCCGCTTTTTGCAGGCAAGTACAACATGACGAAAACATTGCAATTAGGAAATTGCAAAGTCTTCTAAAAAAAGGCGCTAGCAATCCATTACATTCATGCAGCGCGATTCACTTACAACTATCATACCATAACAACCAATTTCATGACCATGAAAGCTGCCTATTAATAAAAACAAAAAAAGTGTAACAAAACGAATTGATTCATCGTCTTGTTACACTATTAGTATCCTTTTGCCCAATAATAAAAAATGATGATTCCGGTAAAGATAAAGAAAATGGCATAAACAAGTAAAATCGGATTCAACATAAATGGGTGCTCTTCTATTTCTTCTGGAACGGATGGATCTCGCTCCGTACCACTATCCTCTATTTGATGTCCGACACGAACTGTAAGCCAGTAACCGACTAAACCAATAATGATACATGTAATGATCGTTGGATAAAGCCACATACTATTGTTACGCCCCCTTTTGCATTAACAATAGTATGTCAAATTTATCTTTTTTTATTCGATATTAAAACGGGAATTGGTTTAACCATGCTCCACCATCTAATGTAATGCATTCCCCGTTCATATAAGTAGCTTTTTCAGAAAGCATAAATGTCGCCAAATCAGCAATTTCCTCTGGTGTTCCCAAGCGACGTAGCGGTACAGAATTAATCGTACGTTTCGCTTGTTCCTCAGATTCCCATAACTTATCAGCGCCACCTGTACGTTCAATTGGACCAGGCGCAATGGCATTTACACGAATGCCATACTGTGCGCCCCATTCTACAGCCAATGTACGTGTAAGTGAAAGAACACCCGCTTTTGCTGCTGCCGAATGCACAACACCTGCGCCTGCTCCCCAAGCATATGTTGCCACCATGTTCACCATTGAGCCTTTAATGCCTTTTTCAATCCAATAACGGCCGACTGCAGATGAACAGTAAAATGTGCCGTTTAATACAATATCAATTACCGCCTTCCAGCCATTTGGTGACAATTTTTCTGCGTGTACTAAAAAGTTACCTGCCGCATTATTCACTAAGCTATCCACTTGTCCAAATTTTTCAACCGCAAACTCGACCATTGCCTGTGCATGCTCTGGTTCACGTACATCCATTTGGAAGGTTTCAATAGTAGAGCCGAACGCTAAGATTTCTTGTTTTGCATTTGTTAAACGTTCTTCATCACGTCCAGTAATGACAACATTCGCACCTTCTTTTACAAATTGCTTGGCCATTCCAAGCCCCATCCCACTAGAGCCACCTGTAATAATTATCGTTTTATTTTGTAACATCATCCAAACTCCCCCTTTTTAATAAAATGAATATTCATTCATATTTGAATTTTACTATAAACATAGCGGAATAAACATATTTTTCTTCTTTAATCGCGAATTTCGTTTTAAGGATGAGAGGGAGTGATTGTTGGAGGCTAGTGAAAGTGTATGGGTTTTGGCGGGCAAGCGCACCAAATAAGGCATAGTCTATTACATTATATCTAAAGAGGAAGGCGCTGTTGCAAGCGAGGACACTGAAAAACTTACGTTTTTAATGAAAAGTTTATGGTTCAAATAAAAAGAAGGCATTTTTGGTTCGATTTGAACTAAAAGTGTCTTCTTTTATGGGCTATTTCTTATTCTTTTTCATTTAGAAGTTTTATGATTCGCTTCAGATTGACCGCAAATATTGTTGTAGCTCCTTGTATTTCCATGCCAAATAAACCCGCTGATTTGGCTGTATTGTAGCCGTGCGGATTTTTGATTTCACTATTTTTCGCCTCTATTTTATAACGCTCTTTTGCGAGTTTCTTAAATCCCTCTGTCTCTTGAAAGACAGCTTGTTCTAAGTGTTCAGTTGATTTAATCGTAATTGTATAGGTTTTTGTTTTGGATCCTTCTTTATAACAGCCCTCTCGAATAGGACATACTTGGCACTTTTTAATATCGAAGAAAAACGCTAATTCTGAATTTCTTTTTGGGTCCTTTTTCTTGGCCTCGTATTTTCGATAAGCTAAATGTCCAGCTGGACAGACAAACATCCCTGCATCTTTGTTAAAATCAAATACTCTCTTTCTTTGACCATTTCCATTTATAATCACTGAATTCAATTTTGAAATTAATTGAATCTTTTCTGCTTTTGTATATTGTAAATTTTCTTTCCCTGAATAGGCTGTATCCCCGATAACTGTTTCAATTTCCATGCCGGTTACCTTACTTTTCTCCACTAACTCTTGAAGATAATTTCCATCACTTTTTTCACCTGTCGTTACAATCGCAGCTGTAATAATACGTTCATCACTCATCGCAATATGCGTTTTGAAACCAAAGAAAGCCGAGTCCGTAGATTTGTGTCCGACACGTGCGTCTGGATCTGCCGAATAAGTCATTTGTACATCATAATCATCGATTACTTCTTTTAACACATTTAACTTTTCCTTTACAGCCGGAATTTGCGCTACTTTTGATTGATTTTCAACTACTTCCACAACTTGACGGCAGTAGTCCAATTCCTCTTTTACTTCATTTGACGTTGGTTTCGCAGGGAATTTCCCTTTCATATTTTCATCGAGTTGATAAACAGCTTTGCGTACATTTTTTGATTTTTCCTGTAAGAATTCCTTCGGCGATTTTTGGTTATAACGCGCTTTTGTATGCGTCGCATCAACGATAATCGTTTTACTTGTAATAAGACCCTTTTCTAACGCAACTTCAACCGTCTTTCCAATGAGTAAATCTAATAAATTCATGTCTTGTAGGCGAAGGCGGCGAAATTTTGTAAGGGAGCTTGAATCAATCACATCATCTTCTGGTGCCATATCTAAAAAATACTTAAAGGACATATCGTATTTAGAACGCTCGACAAGATCGGCATCCGATAGGTCATGAATCGCCTTTAGGAGTAAGTATTTGAACATACGAATGGGGGGAATGGCATTTCGACCATTATCCAAACAATACTTTGATTTTAGTTCATCTAAGATAAATGAAAAATCAACGAGCTCATTGATTTGGCGAAGCATATTATCTTTCGGAATGATTAAATCATACAATGCCATATAAGGACTTAAATTTAAGGTTTCTTGTTTGGAAATCATGGTCGCACCACCTCTAGTTAGTTTTTCTTATTATACTATGATGATAGAATTGAGAGAAAAGAAAAAGCGATTGTTTGAACTTAAATCCGTTCAAACAATCGCTTTCGGTATTTTTGGACTTTTTCAGTGTCCTCCACATTCACAAAGCCTCTTTACAGAGTCTCTGTGAATGTTCTTTGTGCTGTGTGTAAGGCCCGCCGATATAAGGTTTATCGTTACGAACCTTTTTAAATAGCGTAGGCGCTGTGCTAACGCAAGGCGCCGGTTTTCTATTATAGATAGCTATTCCTATGTAACCAAAGTACCACGTCACCTTCTTCTGGAACACCTCCAATTACCAATACCTCAGATTTAAAACCCGCAATACGTCTAGGAGGGAAGTTTACTACTGCAACAACTTGACTCCCAATAAGTTGTTCTGGTGTATATCTCCGTCATGGCCACTTTTGGTGGGTTGTTCTGACAACGCGCCCAGCCAGCCAAAGCATACAACACCAGAATCATTCCTTATTAGCGAGCGCGAACATATTCCCCAAACAAAAAGCGCACCCGCAAAAAACGGATACGCTCTACTTCATACTTTTATAAAACTTTATCTAAAAACTCTT
>JAZUES010000221.1:0-6041 GCA_045640265.1 Solibacillus sp. | reverse complement strand
TCGCTATTCTTTGACTTTTTTGCCTGTTAAAACGTTTGCGATTTGTTCAACGGTCATATCGGAACGTAAATCGAATGCTCCTTTTTGGATGGAGCGCGCATATTCAGGCTTTGATAAAAATAACTCAAGCTCACGGCCATTTGAAATAATACCTTCATCCTCGACTTGCTGACCAATGGCGTAGAGCGTTACATTTTCGTATATGTAAATTGTTGCTGAAATCACATCTTCTGCATCCTTCTTTTCAGTAGAAGTATTTGACGTTACCTCTTTATCTTTTGATATAGATTTGGATAGTGATTTTTTTTGTTCGTTTGTAGGTTGCTTAAGTTGTTCTTCGAGATCGGCAATTTTCGTTTCATATTTTTCGATTTGCTGTTCATATTCTTTTATATCTTTTTTTTCTGAACTCGGTGCAAATTGATCGTATAAAGCTATGCTAGCTCCTGCAAGAAATAAGCCTATTCCGAAGGCACGCATAGAAGATTTCATTGGCGACCTCCTGTTGTGATGATTGATTGAATTTGACTATGTGTTAGTGTCGAGCGCTTACTAATTTCATCAATCGATAAGCCTTGTCCGTTTAATGCTAATACTTGGCTTACTAAAATACCGTTAATTGGTTTTTGAGCTTGCGTAGGAGCATTTGTCTGCGTTGCATATGCTTGTGCTGCCTTTACTTGCGCGGCTACTTGTTGGAAAGAGGCCATCGCATCTTGCTGTTTCATTTGCGCATTATTTGGTGATTTCACTTGAAAGTTTGGTTCGACAAGTAATTCTTCTTCTACCATTTTAATACGACGTTTTAATGAATTTGTCTCTTGATAAATATTAATGGATAAATCCTCAAGTTCACGTTCAACTTTGGCAGATTTATCTTTAAAGAACAACGAAATGATGACAATAACAATTCCTGCAATCATCAGTATTGATGAAAGTTCTATAGGTAATTCCATAGGTAATCCCCCAATTTAACAGATTCTACTCTGTATTTTACCATATGAAAAGTTATTAATAAATCATGCTAGATTTTTTGCGAGATTGTGTTATAATGGTTAAGTCGTATAAATCATGCTCAAATAAATTTATATTCTTAATTTAGAGTGGGAGGGTTAATAATGCGCGTAAATATTACATTAGCTTGCACAGACTGCGGCGAACGTAACTACATTTCTAAAAAGAACAAGCGTAACAATCCAGAGCGTCTTGAACTTAAAAAATATTGCTCTCGCGAGAAGAAGTACACTCTTCACCGTGAAACAAAGTAATAATCGCTGCATTAGCCAAAACCACTTGTTGGTTTTGGCTTTTTACATGATTACTTGTTGAAAGCTTTTGTGATTTTATAATGAGTCATTACCTGATGACAAAAGGTTTTAAATTTAATGAGAGAGTAGGGTACAGTATGGATAAAAGAACGTATCGATTAAATGTACAGCAACAGTTAGAGAAAATGACTTACTTGGAATATTGTAACCGTTCGCAACATCTTGGAAAACTACTATTAAATCAAGATGCGATTAAAGAAGCAAATACCATTGCCATTACATTATCAAATCGCCCTGAAGTCGATACGACGTTTATCATTGAACAACTGTGGAAAATGAACAAGCGAGTTGTCGTTCCAAAATGTACCCCTGAAGATCGCTCGATGAAGTTTTATGCTATCGAAAGCTTTGCTCAAACAGAACGGGCTTATAAAAATATTTTAGAACCGATTCCTAAATACACAGAGCTCGTGGAGAAGGAACATATTGATACAATCGTTGTACCTGGTGTCGTATTTGACCCTGAAGGCTATAGAATTGGCTTTGGTGGAGGATATTACGATCGCTATTTAAAGGACTTTGAAGGAACAAAAATTTCACTAGCTTTTAATGAACAATTGGTGAATCGAGTGCCAAGAGCATCACATGATTTACCTGTGCATATACTAATTACAGAGACAGAACGCATCGTTTGCGAACTGTCGTCGGAGGAAAAATAAATGGAATCAATGTTAGATATTATTGGCCTATTAAAAAAGTACGGTATATACGTTTACACACAAGACCGCATCGGAGATTTATATTTAATGGAAGATGAATTAAAAGAATTGTTTAAGGCAAGATTTTTGGAAGCAAAGGATTTTCAAATGGCGTTATTAATTTTACGTCAAGAAGAACAAAGACTTAAAGCAGGAAAAATTTAAGGATTTATTGTATAATGAAGAGTAACGTTTTAGTAACTGCTAGGTTTTACAGGGGATCTTAAACGGAGTCATAATGAAATCCTTGAAAGCAGCGGAAATACTGACCGCTGTTTTATTATTTTGTGAAACTTTTCTGCTATTAAGACGTATAAATATATAGTGTGACTTTAAGAAATTATTTGTTTTTTTTAGCGCATTATTTTTTGTTGCGTATGGAAAGAAAAAAGATTAAGATATATTTTGGTTCATGCAATAATTACATTACTAAAAATATTTATTAACATTAAAGTATTAAGAGAGGGATGTATAGGATATGAGAAAATTTAATTGGCCTAAACATTCGATACTAGCGATTGCAATAATTGCAACATGGATAAAAACCGTTTTTGTATATCAAATTAGTTTTGATATGGACATAGATAATGCAATGCAATGGGTGATTTTAATTATCAACCCTGCAAGCTTTTTATTATTTTTCTACGGCTTATCATTGTTCTTTAAATCGCAAAAAGCGAGAAATCGCTATATCGTAGGTGGAAGTATACTTTTAGCATTAGTCGTATACGGAAATGTTGCGTTTTATCGTTTCTATAATGACTTTGTTACATTACCAGTACTATTTCAAACAAGTAATTTCGGGGAGTTAGGAACTTCGGCTGCCGCTATTATTAGTATTTGGGACTTACTTTACTTTGTAGATGTCGCAATTATTTTGTTGGCGATTAAGTTCATTCCAAAATCAGAAAAAACAATGTTACCAATACGCAAAGATGCACGTAAAGCATACTTTGTCATGGCAGCTGCAATGTTATTCTTGAACTTAGGATTAGCTGAAACAGAGCGTCCACAACTATTAACACGTGCATTTGACCGTGAATTATTAGTAAAAAACATTGGTACGTATAATTACCATCTATATGATATTTACGTTCAATCGAAATCATCTGCACAACGCGCTTTAGCGGATGGTAGTCAATTAGTAGAAGTAGGTAACTATGTACGCGCAAACCAAGCAGAACCGAATGATGAAATGTTCGGTAAATACAAAGGTCGAAATGTTATCGTAATTTCACTTGAATCGTTACAAAACTTTGTTATTAACAATGATATGAATGGTCAAGAAATTACACCATTCTTAAATTCATTAACAAAAGATAAAGATACGTATTATTTCAATAACTTCTATCATGAAACAGGATTAGGAAAAACATCGGATGCAGAGTTTATTACAGAAAACTCGTTATATGGTCTAGGTCGTGGTGCAGTATTCTTCACGCACGGTGAAAATACGTACAATTCAATGGCAGAACGTTTAGGGGAAAATGGGTACTTTACAAATGTTATGCACTCAAACAATAAATCATTCTGGAACCGTGATATGATTTATAAATCATTCAATATTCAAAAGTTCTATGATGTGGATTCATATGAAGTGACAGATGATAACTCTGTAAACTGGGGCTTAAAAGACATTCCTTACTTCGAGCAATCTGCTGCTTTAATGAAAGAAATGCCACAACCTTATTATAGTCGTATGATTACGTTAACAAATCACTATCCTTTCTATTTAGATCCTGAGGATATGATGATTGATGAATATGATTCTAATTCAGGTACATTAAATCGTTACTTCCAAACAGTTCGTTATTTGGATGAATCGATTAAAGTATTCTTTGAAGAATTAAAAGAGCAAGGTTTATATGATAACTCAATTATTGTTATGTATGGTGACCACTATGGTATTTCTGAAAACCATAATAAAGCCATGGCACAATATTTAGGAAAAGAAGAAATTACATCTTATGACACAGCATTATTACAATCGGTACCGTTCTTCATTCATATTCCAGGTTCGAATGACGGACAAGTAATGGAAGAAGTTTCAGGTCAATTAGATATCCGACCAACAATTCTTCACTTATTAGGTATTGATACATCGAAAGATATGCAATTAGGTGCTGACCTTTTCTCAGAAGAACATGAAAACTTTGTCATCTTCCGTGATGGTCGATTTGTTACTGACAAAGCGGTATATGCTGGGGAAGTATGTTATGACCGTACAACTGGGGAAGAAATAGGCATTGAAAACTGTCAGCCGTACATTGATCGTGCAACGAAAGAATTAGATTACAATGATCAAATCATTAATGGGGACTTACTTCGTTTCTATGATGAAAAAACGGGAAATTTAAAAGTAGATAGCAATACCACTGAAGAAAAATAAGATTTAGGTAGGGCGTCTCAATTATTTGAGGCGCTTTTGCTTTTTACAGAGTAAAAGAAAAAACGTATCGTGAATTTCACGATACGTTTTTCTTTTGCAATTAGTGATGAGTAGGTGGGTAGCCTTGATTTAAAACCGTCATAATGACAAACCAACCAAATACACCTGCAGCTGCTAAATTAAAGACTACGCCTAAGATGTTTTTTTCTTTGATTGATTGGAATATGCCAATTACACCGAAAATTGCAACTAACCCGAAAATAACCATTAATAAGTTCATTAAAAATTGACACTCCTTTCGACATTACCAAATAATGTAGTAACAATATTCCTCTTTAATTGTAAAGGTTTCCAATTAATTTGTCGAGGTCTAAAAATGACGTTTATATGAACGAATGTTTTTTTGTATGATACGATGTAGTACATAGTTATATCGACGTAAGATAGGGAATGTAATTACGCTATTTGGTACTGTATAATAAGGATGAGGTGATCGTGATGTTAAATGTTAGGGTGTACAATCTTGGCCCTGTTCAAACAAATTGTTATATTATAAGCAATAAAAAAAAGGATTGCTTAATTTTTGACCCAGGTGAGGAAGCGAACCGCATAGTGGGTGAAATACGAAAAAATGGTCTGAATCCATTAGCCGTATTATTAACCCATACGCATTTTGACCATATAGGGGCAGTAGATGCGATTCGTGAAGCCTATAAACTACCGTTATATGTACATGAAAAGGAAGTAAAATGGTTAAGTGATCCAATGAAAAACGGTTCAGGAAAATATGCGGAACTTCCAAATTATATGGTGAAAGCACCAGAAGACAAGCATATTATTCGAAATGAAGGTCAAATGACAATTGGTGATTTTACATTTGAAGTAGCGCATACACCAGGACATTCTCCAGGTAGTGTGTCGTTTATTTTTAAAGAAGATGGGTTTGCAATTGTGGGGGATACACTTTTTGAGCAAAGTGTCGGTCGTACAGATTTGATTGGTGGCTCAATGACAGTTTTAATGAAGTCTATTCATGAGAAGTTATTATCACTTCCAGAGGATACCATTATTTATCCGGGTCATGGACGCTACACGACACCAGCCACAGAAATGGATACTAATCCGTTTTTAAATGGCTTTTAATTAAAACTAAATAGATTAAGGTCCATAAAAAAACGACTGTCGCTTATTAAGCAAAGTCGTTTTTTGTTTTAATGTCCAGCACCTGGTATGTGTATGAACGTCGTGTAGTACGTAAATCCTGCAAAGAATACAGTTAAATACGCGCCAAAGATGTACATGTACATGCGTTCTGAAAGATTTAAGAAGCCTAATAATAAGAATAAACCTGTATTACCTACGAATAATAGCGAAACCTCGTTCATACCACCAAGGTAGAACATAACGGCGAAAATAGCTGTCCAGAATGCCATAACTTTATACATATTGCTCATGAAAAATTCCCCTCCTTTTAATAGAAATAGAATAATCTCTCATTTATTATAAAACAATCGTCTCTAGAATGTAAACTGCAACATATGGAATAGTTGTGACAAAATGAATGATTTTTTTCCATTAGTCACCAACAGTGATTTTATATTTACAAAAATTGCAAGAATGCAGCAT
>JAZUES010000220.1:0-28650 GCA_045640265.1 Solibacillus sp. | reverse complement strand
TAAAAGAGAACGTATCAGAAAAACAATTACTTGATTATTGCAAAATGAATCTTGCGAACTATAAGGTACCTAAGTGTATACACTTCTTAGGTGAACTCCCTCGCAATGGTTCGAATAAGCTACTTAGAAGGCAATTGAAACGGTTAATAATGGATTGAAATTAAATTTTATTACAATAATATTTTTAGGTAAAAGTTAAAAAGACTCTTTAAAATGGTGAATTAAACCTTTTAAGGAGTCTTTTTATTATATACCTGTAAAGATCAAAAAGGTTTTATACATATGACGAGTTTGGTATTAATAATATATAGACATCGATCGGATTAGTCCATTGCAAAATTAGGGAGGTACTTAAAATGCGAAAATTATTTACTTCATTATTAATAACAGTACTATTATTTAGCGTTTTACCTACGACGGTTTGGGAAGCTGGATTAACATCAGCAAGTGCCGCTAACGTTTCAACAGAAAAAACGTTAAGAAAGGATATTTTCACTGAGCTAGGTAACTTCAATACCGATTTTACGTTAGCTTATGAAGGTGATTTTTCGAAATTAAAAACAGTTGTGCAAAATGCTATGGAATCCATTCGAAAAAACGACCAATATGTGTATGAAAACATTTCGAAATGGCAACTAACGATCAAGTACAGGGGCACGACTGGTACATTAACCTTTAAGATAGACTATTTAACAGATAAGAAAAAAGAAGATTATGTAACAGCAGAAGTGAAAAAAATCCTCCCTAAAATTATAAAAAAAGATGCAAAACAAGTGGATAAAGTAAAAGCGGTACATGACTATATCGTTTTAAATAGTAGCTATTCGAGCAAAACCAAAAATAGCCAATATAGCAGTTACACTTTGTTAACAGAAGGTCAGGGTGTTTGTCAGGCATATGCGTTACTCATGTTAAAAATGCTTGAGGAATTAAAGATAGAAGCGAAATATGTAAAAGGTTACTCAAATAAAGAGCGCCACGCGTGGATTCTAGCAAAGGTTGATAAGGAATGGTACCATATCGATCCAACATGGGATGATCCTATAGGCAACAAAGCAGATGAGGTGCGCTATAAGTTCTTCATGTTAACAGATAAGCAAATTGCGGCAACACATAGCTGGGAAAAAGCGGAGTACCCTGTTGCGAAAAGCGAAAAATATAAGAGTTTCCATATCGCAACAAAGGCATTTACAAAAAAAAATCAGTTATTCTATATCAACGAAAAAGATAAAAAATATTATCAAATGAATCTAAAAACATTAAAAGCAAAATCGATTACAGCAAAGCAGTTCCAACAAAGTAAAAAAGCGTAGTCACGTTAGCGGTGCATATGAAAAGAGAGCCATCACATTTGTGACAGCTCTCTTTTTTTATTAGTTTAATGCTTGTTTTAAAACTTCAATGTTTTTACGCATTAATGTGAAGTAGTCCTCATTGTTATCAATGTCTTTTTTTGTTAACACACTTAAGTTATGCAATGTTAACGTCTTCGCACCAAGCTCGTTTTGAATAATTTTTGTTAAGTTTGAAGAAACATTTTGCTCAAAGAAAATGTACTCGATGTTTTCTTTTTTTGCTAAATCAACAATCGATGTTAATTCTTTTTGTGACGGTTCACTTTGTGAGTTCAAGCCTGCAACCGGTACTTGTTTAAACCCGTAGTGACCTGCGATATAGCCGAATGCTGCATGTGAAACGAAGAATGTTTTATTCGTTGTTTCAGCAGCCATTGTTTCAAAGTCTGTGTTTAATGTATCTAAATCCGCTACAAGTGTTTCGTAGTTTTCTGTGAATGTTGCTTCATGTTCTGGTAAAGTGGCAACTAATTCGTCTTTAATTGCTAATGCTAATTGCTGTGAAATAACTGGTGATAACCAAACGTGTGCATCATGCTCTGTATCTGCGTGGTCATCGTGATTTTCCTCTGCGTGTTCATCTTCATCGTTTTCGTGATCATGATCGTGGTCATGCTCTTCTTCGATTTCTTCTGCGTGTGTGTGGCCAGTCGAAATGTGTAACTGCTCTTCTGTTACACCTTCTGCAGTAGGGACTAATTTTACGTCTTCATTTGCTAATGTTTTCTTGGCATTTTCAACAAAGCCCTCTAAACCAAGACCGATGTAGAAGAAAAGGTCGGCATCTGCTAAAGTCATCATATCTTTTTGTGTTGGTTCAAAGGTATGCTCGTTAGCACCTGCTGGGTAAATAGAAGAAACGTTAACAGCCTCGCCACCGATTCGCTTGGCAAAATATTGTAGCGGATAAACCGTTGTATAAATTGATAACGTGTCATCTGCTTTTTTTGTATCTGTTGTAGATGTAGCATCATCTGAATTACATGCTGTTAATAATAAAGCTAACATCGGAATAAATAAAAACCACTTTTTCATACTGTATAGACCCCTTAAATAGTAATAATTACGATTTGATTGTTTTCAATAACTTCAATAATACAAGAAAATTGAAAAAAACACAATAAAAAAAGCCTTCGAAATTAGTTTTTTTTCGAAGGCCATTTGTCAGGCACAGGGTCAAAGCCACCAGGATGAAGTGGTTGGCATTTTAAAATGCGAATAATCGTCATGATTGATCCTTTAATCGCGCCATGTTTTTGAATCGCTTCAATGCCATAGCTCGAACAAGTAGGATGGAAACGACATGACGGTGGCTTCATTGGGGATAAGTATTTTTGATATAGGCGAATGAAGCCGATAGCTAATTTTTTCACTGCTTTTGCTCTCCATTTTTATAAGCTCGAATCGGTTTTGTATCAACCGTCTGCTTTAATGATACGTTGTTTTTACGGGCAAGTAAAATAATTGAGAACGCAAAAATGCCCATAATCGTCACAATAATAATTAACACAATCGGTAAACTCATTTTTTCACCTCATTTGTTTGTTCAGGGTCTTTGTGTGTGATTGGATCAACGGTCTGCTTTACTTTATAGCCCCAGTTTACTGCGGTTAAAAATAAAGCCGTAATGATTACAATGACAAAAATTGCGATGATAATAATGGTTGTCGTCATCATCATACCTCCAGCCTTTTTAATTCCTTTCTATTTTACAATAAATAGGGAGTTTGAAATTTGACTATATTATGTTTTAAAACGTTTTCGTTCGGCAATAATTAAAAAGATATGTGAAATTCATTTTTTTGTCACAGCTATTGATAAGAAGATGTATTATGATGTTATTGATAATAGTTTTCAATTAGTGGTAAGGTTTTTAAGTCGAAATTTAAAATATAATTTATGAGGTGACAAGCATGGCAGAAGCAAAATTAAATAGTCAATTAAACGAATTAGTCGCAACCTGGTCGGTATTGTACACAAAACTACATAACTACCACTGGTACGTGAACGGTCCATCATTCTTCACGCTACACACGAAATTCGAAGAGCTTTACAACGAAGTAACGTTAAATTTAGATGAAGTCGCTGAGCGCATTTTATCAAAAGGCGGCAAACCAGTTGCAACGTTAAAAGAGCATTTAGCGTTATCGTTAATCGAAGAGGCAACAGGTAAAGAAACAACAGAGCAAATGGTAGAAACAACAATTGCTGACTTTGAAACAATTATGAACGCGTTAAAACAAGCGATGAAAACAGCGAGTGAAGCTGGCGATGATCGCACAGAAGATTTATTAAACGCAACGTACCAAAGCTTAGAAAAACACACTTGGATGTTAAATGCATTCTTAGGCAACTAATAGATAAAGCGACTCCAATTTTGGGGTCGTTTTTTTCATAGTTTTATCAAAATTGCTCATGTTATATGTAGAGGTGAGTCAATTTGGAAAAGCAAAATGTTTATGTATCGGTTGCGCATTTAACGTGTAACTTGCAACCGGGGTCATCGTATGAGTTTGTGTTACAAATGGACCCAATTAAAGCGCGTGTATTTTTAAAGCTGTTTACACAAATGCAAAGCTTAGAGGCATCAAATGCGTTTCGTGCGCATTTGCCGTATATTCCGTATCATATGGACCGTCTAAATCATGAGATTGATTACCGACTACAAAAGGTATATGCGCTCATTCATGAGTTTGGTGATGATGAAGCGAAGCGATTTGTTGAACAGCTGCCGTATTTTCGTGCGTACGTCTATTGAATGATGCGCGTTCGTTCGCTACACTAATAAGTGGGAGTTGAGCGAATGTTTACATTTATTGATGAAAACGGATTACAAGTAGATTTACGTTTTGATGAGGGGCCATTTGCCGTTGAGCCGAAGCATGTATTAGCGCTGGTGCAGCATGAAGGGAAATGGCTTTGTACCATTCATACAAGTCGTGGGGTAGAGTTTCCAGGTGGCAAGCAAGAAGACGGGGAAACACTCGTAGAAGCGGCCGTTCGTGAAGTGTATGAGGAAACCAATGTTGTGGTAGAAGACGCCAAATGGTTTGCGTATTATATTGTGCATGATAAAATCCCGTTTTGTAAGGCGGTATTCACAGCGAAGGTAAAAGAAATTGAACCGTTTGTTGGTGACTATGAGACGGACGGTATTTTATGGCTAACGGAACAGGAGCTTTGGCAGCAGCCAAATTTAAGCTTTTATATGAAAGATGCCGGCATGAAAAAGATGTTACAGGAAGTGAAAACTCATGAACGACAATGGTAAGATTTTTGCGATGCGTCCATACCCATCACCGAACGCGCACATTCGTTTAGATGAGGTGACTTACTGGTCGCAGGGGCTTCGTGTAAAAGGCTTATTAGCACGTCCAAAAGCAGCAGGGGATTATGAAGCGCTACTCTACTTGCGAGGTGGTTTACAGTCAATCGGCATGGTACGTCCAGCGCGTATTGCACAGTTTGCTAGCCAGGGCTTTGTCGTATTTGCACCGTATTACCGCGGTAATCGTGGGGGCGAAGGAAAAGACGAGTTTGCCGGTGAGGATCGTCATGATGCTTTGAATGCTATCAAGGTACTAAAGCAGTTTATTGCGGTTGAAAAAGTAAATGTCTTTGGCTTTTCACGCGGTGGGTTAATGGCATTATGGACAGCGATTTTAACAGATGAGGTGAAATCAGTTGTGACGTGGGCCGGGGTATCGGATGCAACGGCAACGTACTGGGAACGTGTGGATATGCGCCGCGGTCTCAAGCGTATTGTTGGTGGTACGCCGAATAAAGTACCGGAAAACTATGATGATCGCACACCACTTTATGATGTGGCAGACATTCACGCGCCTGTACTCATTATTCACGGTACCGAAGATCAGCATGTGGATATTGAGCATGCCTATCAGCTGGAGTTGTATTTAAAGGATGAAGGAAAGTCTGTAGAAACGTGGTTTTCATTTGGCTTAAAGCATCACTTTCCACCAAAGTTAAATCGTTTAACGGTACAAAAATTATGTAGTTGGATGAAATCAAAAAAGGATGCTACGCATTAGAGCTGTGCGTAGCATCCTTTTGGTGTACTATGATATACATTTATATGATGTTTATCCTGATTTGAGCAAGACGTTAGTAAGACACTCTAAGGTTAAACGTTATGTTGGATTGATAGTGGATAAGAACGTATAACTTTCCAAGTAAGAAAAGACATCATTTCGCGCTAAATAGCGCGAAATGTGTTTTTCTCAAATAAATTACGCTAAAGGGCCGCCTTTTTTCACGATTGCTTCGTCAACGTTTGCGAATTTCGCGAAGTTGTTGTTGAATAGCTCAGCAAGCTCAGCTGCCTTTTTATCGTATGCTGCTTTGTCAGCCCATGCTTCACGAGGATTTAATACTTCTGATGGTACACCTTCGATTGCTACTGGGATGTTTAATCCGAATACGCCGTCTTGGATTGTTTCCACATTGTTTAATTTACCTTCGATTGCTGCACGAACCATTGCACGAGTGTAAGAAAGTTTCATACGAGACCCTACACCATACTCGCCGCCAGTCCAGCCTGTGTTTACTAAGAACACTTGAGAACCATGTTCGTCAATTTTTTTACCTAACTGCTCAGCATATACTGTTGCAGGAAGTGGTAAGAATGGTGAACCGAAGCATGTAGAGAATACTGGCTCTGGCTCTGTAACGCCGCGCTCTGTACCAGCTAACTTCGAAGTGAAGCCGCTTAAGAAGTGATACATTGCTTGCTCTTTATTTAATTTAGAAACAGGAGGTAATACGCCAAAAGCATCTGCTGTTAAGAAGATGATTGTATTTGGGTGACCTGCTACTGATGGCAATACGATATTATCGATGTAATCGATTGGATATGCAACACGCGTGTTTTCAGTTAAAGAACCGTCATCGTAATCACATACACGAGTTTCTGGATCAACTGCTACGTTTTCTAAAACAGCACCGAAACGAATCGCATTGTAGATTTCTGGTTCTTTTTCTTTTGAAAGGTTGATTGTTTTTGCATAACAGCCACCTTCAATATTGAAAACGCCATTGTCAGACCAGCCGTGCTCGTCATCACCAATTAATTTACGGTCAGCATCTGCTGATAAAGTTGTTTTACCTGTACCAGATAAGCCGAAGAATAATGAAACGTCGCCTTCTTCGCCAACGTTAGCTGAACAGTGCATTGGGAAGATGCCTTGCTCTGGTAATAAATAGTTCATAATACCGAAGATTGATTTTTTCATTTCACCAGCGTACTCAGTACCACCGATTAAAATAATTTTCTTTTCAAGAGAAGTGATGATAAATGTTTCTGAAGCTGTACCATCTACCTCTGGATTTGCTTTGAAGTTTGGAGCGGCAACGATTGTGAAATCAGCTACATGAGAAACTAATTCTTCTGCTGTTGGACGGATGAATAATTGATGACAGAATAGGTTATGCCAAGCATATTCGTTAATTACTTTGATTGATAGCTGAGAGTCTTTATCTGCACCTGCAAAGCCGTTGAATACGAATAATTCATCGCGCTCTTTTAAGTAATTAATCACTTTTACATATAATTTATCGAAAACTTCTGATGAGATTGGACGGTTAATTTTACCCCAGTTGATTTTGTCTTTAGAACCGTCTTCTTCAACCATGTATTTATCTTTAGGAGAACGACCAGTATATTTCCCTGTTTCAGCACGTAATGCACCGTCAACAGTTAACATTGCTTCTCCACGTGATGTCGCTTTTTCAACTAATTGTGGAACAGATAGTTGCGTTTGAATGTTTTCCCCGTTTAAAAGTTCTTTCAGCTCGTTAGCAATTTCTACCGAATTCATCGATTAAATACCATCCTTTTTTATAGTATTCCCTTGTGTAGGGGAGTTGTTTGTTAATTCAAAAATAGTATAACACATTGATATCAATAATCTATACTAATTATGAATTATTTTTAATGGATTTTCTTACTGTAATAAATAAGACAAAATTGGTTGACATAAAATCTGTTTTTACGTAAGATAATTTAATGAACGGATACTCTTATCCCGAGCTGGTGGAGGGGCAGGCCCTTTGAAACCCGGCAACCTGCGTTATGTTAACGTGTTGGTGCCAACCTGATGCAAGGGCAAAATAACCCTTGAACGATAAGAGTGAAAGGTAACCAAGCATATTAGTCCTTTCCTCACGCGTGAAGAGCGCGGTAATGAGTGAGAGGATTTTTTTATTTTGATTTAAAAATCGCTAATAGATTTAATATACATTTAAATTTACAGCCTTTCAAAACCTCGTGTTAAAGCCAAAAAGCTTGATGTTTATTTCGATAAACGGACATGGGTAATGAGTACCGTATCAAAACGAAAAACAATTGCCAAAGTGAATTAGGAGGAAATGACATGACAAATCGTCGACTGTTTACATCAGAAAGTGTAACGGAAGGACATCCAGATAAAATTTGTGACCAAATTTCAGATGCTATTTTAGATGCCATTTTAGCAGCAGATCCAAACGCACGTGTAGCTTGTGAAACAACGGTAACAACAGGCTTAGTATTAGTTTCTGGTGAAATTACAACAACTACTTATGTGGATATGAAAGGAATTATCCGTGATACTGTAGCAGAAATTGGCTACACTCGTGGTAAATACGGCTTTGATGCTGAAAACTTAGCTGTACTTGTAGCAGTAGGAGAACAATCTCCTGATATCGCACAAGGTGTTAACCAAGCATTAGAAGCACGTGAAGGGTCAATGACGGATGAAGAGTTAGAAGCAATCGGAGCAGGTGACCAAGGTTTAATGTTCGGTTACGCGTGTAATGAAACACCAGAATTAATGCCAATGCCGATTTCATTAGCACACAAATTAGCAAAACGTTTAACGGAAGTACGTAAAAACGGTACATTAGATTACTTACGTCCAGATGGTAAAACTCAAGTGACAATTGAGTATGATGAAAACAATGTTCCTGTACGTGTAGATACAATTGTTATCTCAACACAACACGATGAAGAAGCAACGTTAGAACAAATTCAAGCGGATATGAAAAAATATGTAATTGCAGAAGTTGTACCAGCAGAGCTTTTAGATGAAGCAACAAAATATTTCATCAACCCAACTGGTCGTTTCGTAATCGGTGGTCCTAAAGGGGACGCGGGTTTAACAGGTCGTAAAATTATCGTAGACACTTACGGTGGTTATGCACGCCACGGTGGTGGTGCATTCTCTGGTAAGGATGCAACAAAAGTTGACCGTTCAGCAGCCTATGCAGCACGCTATGTTGCAAAAAACATCGTAGCAGCTGGCTTAGCTGATCGCGCGGAAGTACAACTTGCTTATGCAATTGGTGTAGCTCAACCCGTATCAATCGCTGTTGATACATTCGGCACTGGTAAAGTTGCAGAACACAAAATCGTTGAGTGGGTTCGTGAATTATTTGACTTACGTCCAGCAGGAATTATTAAAATGCTTGACTTACGTCGTCCAATTTACAAACAAACAGCAGCATACGGTCACTTCGGTCGTACAGACTTAAATGTTCCTTGGGAAAATACTGATAGAGCAAAAGCTTTAAAAGAAAAAGCAGGACTATAATTAAAATGAAAAAGGAGCAGTCGTCAACAAATCGTTGGCATGCTCCTTTTTTACATTTATACTTGAAAATACTTTGATATATTAATAGGAAGAAATACATTTTTTTAGATATTATTCGCGATTACTTTTGTAAGGATTTGTAATACTGTCCTTTTTCAACGTATTCACGAATAATCCTGTCCATATCCGCACGATCTTCTGCAGTAACTTCACGTACAATTTTTGCTGGGCGACCCATTGCTAACATATTTGGAGGAATGACTTTTCCTGGAGGTACCAGGCTACCAGCACCAATAAATGCACCTTCCCCAATTTCAGCACCATCCAAAATGATGGAACCCATACCAATCAGTGCACGTTTCTTTATTGTACAGCTATGTAATGTTACTTGATGACCAACTGTTACTTCGTCTTCAATAATTAATGGAAATGCCGGGCTTTGGTGAAGACAAGATAAATCTTGAATACTAACACGTTCACCAATAATTGTTTTGTTGACATCGCCACGTATGACGGTATTAAACCAAATTGTAGTTTCGGCTCCTATTGTTACGTCACCTGTAATTGTTGCATAATCTGCGATAAAAGCAGAAGGATGAATCGAAGGCGTTTTATCTTTGTAAGGGTAAATCATACGAATTTCCTCTTTTCTTGTATAAAATAGTATTCGAATCTAATAGTATAGTATCAAATGAATTGAAATTTTTAAATAGCATTTCTTTTTTAGTTAGATGCATTATAATGAATAGAAGTTTCATATGAAGGAGGTTTGACCATGTGGAAATGGGAAGCTGAAGAGCAACCAAAAGCAGTAGTTGCTATACTTCATAGTGCATATGAACATCATCGTTGGTACGCATGGTTAATTGAAAAGTTTCGAAGCGCAGGCTTCCATGTCGTCATGGGAGATTTGCCTGGACATGGAGATCAAGCAAAATATACGAGATACCATGATGAAGATTTCGAGGAATATGTAACCTATACAAAGCTATTATTAAAAGTGGCACTTGAATATAATTTACCGCTCTTTATAGTCGGAAATGGTCTAGGCAGTACGATTGCAATGAAGACACTTAAGGAAAATAAAATTGAATGTGCAGGTATCATTTTGACGTCACCTTGGTTAAATTTAAAGCTTACACCAGGGAAAATGTCCAATGCTTTAACCAGCTTAAGTGCCATTACATCAAATGTTAAAATTAAGCATGAATTGACATTGCAACACTGCTCTAGAAATACGGATGTATTAATAGAGTTAAAAGAAAGTTTACCACTCAACAGTATGGTAACCGTGAAATGGTATCGTGATTGGCAACAAATATCTCGAACTTTACGTGATCCAGAATATAAGTTTCCAGATGTACCGCTGTTATTAATGAATGGCGAAAACGATAAAGTGACAGATATTGCAGCATCTAAAAAGTGGCTGTTGCAACAGTCTTTGACGGAGTTTCATTATAAAGAGTGGGCAAACTGTCTTCATAGTCTATATTTTGAACTAGAACGTGAAGAAGTTTTCCGCTATACAACAGATTTTATTGATAATGTATTAAGAGATTTGGGCTACATAATTGAATAGTTTTTAACCTAACAAAAGATTGCAATTTGTTAGGTTTTTTTAGTTTTTTAAAAAAAACTATCGAAATTTTAGAATATTTGTAATATACTAAATTTTAAATTAATACAATAATTCTACAAAGGGGTGGCTTAATGGGATTTATCAATGATTTTGTAGGCTGGGCAAATAATATTTTATGGGGCCCAGTTATGATTTATGGAATTTTAGTAGTTGGTTTATTGTTCTCAATCCTAACCAAGTTTGCACAGGTTCGACTAATTAAGGACATGTTTGTTCTGATGTTCACAGGGCAAAAATCGGACGCAGGTGTATCTTCATTCCAAGCTTTATCCATCGCGTTGTCAGGTCGTGTTGGTACTGGTAATATCGTTGGTACAGCTTCTGCGATCGCATTTGGTGGTCCGGGTGCAGTATTCTGGATGTGGGTTACAGCATTCATTGGGGCCTCTACCGCTTATATGGAGTCAACACTAGCTCAAATTTATAAAGAAAAGAAAGACGGTCAATATCGCGGTGGTCCAGCATTTTACATTGAAAAATCTACTGGTATTAAAGCTTTAGGTATACTTTTTGCTATTGCAATGATATTATCTGTAGCTATTTTAATGCCTGGTGTACAAGCAAATGCAATTGCTGGAGCAGTAGATAATGCGTTTGGCATCGACCCGTGGATTACAGGATTAGTAACGGCTTTATTATTAGGTGTTATTATTTTTGGCGGTGTAAAGCGAATTGCAAATGTTGCACAAATTTTAGTTCCATTTATGGCATTAGCTTATTTATTAGTGGCATTAATTGTAATTCTATTAAATGCTTCAGCAGTACCTGAAGTTTTTGCTTTAATTTTCCGAAGTGCATTTAGTTCTGATGCATTATTTGGAGGTATGATAGGTAGCGCCATTTTCTGGGGAGTAAAACGTGCAATTTACTCAAACGAAGCAGGTCAAGGTACAGGAGCTCACCCAGCAGCAGCTGCAGAAGTTTCTCACCCAGCTAAACAAGGGCTAGTACAAGCAGCTTCAGTATATATCGACACATTATTAGTATGTACTGCGACAGCATTGATGATCTTATTCATGGGTACATATAACGTACATGACGGTAGCCAAGATGGAGTATTAATTGAAGCTAAATTAGATGAATCTATTACGTATACACAATTTACACAAGCTGCGGTTAATAATGCATTCCCATCATTAAATAACTTTGGGTCAGGGTTTGTAGCAATTTCATTATTCTTATTTGCATTCACAACATTAATGGCTTACTACTACATTGCTGAAACTAATGTTTCGTATTTGTTAAAGGGGCAAGCCGAAAAAATAGGAATTTTCTTAATGAAACTTATATTACTGGTGTCAGCATTCTACGGCACTGTAAAAACATCCGACTTAGCTTGGGCATTTGGTGACGTTGGTTTAGGATTAACGGTTTGGATAAACGTCATATTGATGCTATTCATTATGAAACCAGCATTACTTGCACTGAAAGATTATGAACAACAGAAAAAAGAAGGAATCGACCCAGTGTTTGATCCGAAAAAGCTCGGAATCAAAAATGCCCACTTCTGGGAAACTTATAAAAAAGATTAAATTAAAGGAGCGTGCCGAGTTACTTCGGCTGCTCCTTTTTTGCCTCATAAAATTGTTTTAAGTGCGCAAACTGATCTGAAGTGAAATCCTTTTGACCTCGAATATATTTTTCGAGTAAATTAAAATAGCAAATCGTCAAATATTCTATATCATGATGCAGCTTAAATGGTTGGTAAATTGTACTTGTTTGTATGTCTTCAAAGTAATGGTCCATTTTATCCATTGTTCGAATATTAATGTGTCGATTACGCATTTCTTCAAGTACAAGTGCAGTATAGCAATACAAATCTTCTTTCGGATATTCGTAAATATAATTAATTAATATATGTTGGTCTTGTTTTTTGAAAATACTATTGAGCTCACGCCATTGAGCAAGCAATTGACTTTTTGGTAGAAATGGAATTAGCTCGGTATGCCATAGTCTCATTGACTCATCCTCTCCTATAAGAAAAGAGCTAAGGTAACTTAGCTCTCCAATGGAATATCTTTTACTTTTTCTAATGCAATAATAAATGGTGGATCATTTTTTTGATTTATAAATTCGTAGCGTAAAACGTGAATGAACTTTTGCGGTAAGCCACTTACATACGAGATGACCTCATCACGTTCTTCTTTACCACCTTCGTGCCCGTGATAAACGACTAGCACAATGATACCACCTACTTTTAATAGCTTCAGTAAGCTTTCAAGTGCTTGAATCGTTGTGTTTGGCATCGTTACAATATCATGATTACTACCTGGTAAGTATCCAAGATTGAAAATGGCACCTGCTACAGGTTTTGTTACATATTTCGCGACATTTTCATGTCCGTCTCTTAATACGATGGCGCGGTGTTCAAGTGCGTTGTCGAGTAAACGATGAAGCGTTGCATCGACAGCTTCTTTTTGAACGTCAAATGCATACACATAACCATTATCGCCAACTAAATTTGCTAAAAATAATGTATCATGTCCATTACCTGCTGTAGCATCGACCGCAATATCACCTTCAGTAATGGACATTTCTAGTAAAGTTTGTGCATATTGGATAACACGTTCTAGTTTCATTCGCTGATCACTTCCGCTTTATAGTGCTTTCCTTGCCATGATCCACGACGTTCTAACTCTGCATCAATGCCATTTAATACTTCCCATTTGTTTACGGACCACATTGGACCAACCATTAAGTCAATAGGACCGTCGCCAGTAATTCGGTGCACAATCATTTCTGGTGGAATAATTTCGAGCTGATCCGCAACTAGTTTTACGTATGCGTCCTTTTCCATAAACTCAAGCATCCCTTTTTCGTATTGTTTTACGAGTGGTGTACCTTTTAAAAGATGAAGTAAATGAATTTTAATACCTTGTACATCTAATTTTGCCACTTCACGTGCTGTTTCCATCATCATATCGTAATCTTCGAGGGGAAGACCGTTAATAATATGTGTGACGATACGAATTCCATGCTTGCGGAGTTTATTGACACCTTCAACATAAGTTGCATAATCATGGGCACGGTTAATTAAGTTTGCCGTTTTTTCGTGAACCGTTTGTAGTCCAAGCTCCACCCAAAGGTATGTGCGTTTATTTAGTTCGGCTAGATATTCGACAACATCATCGGGTAAGCAGTCTGGTCGAGTTGCTATTGAAATTCCCATTACACCTTCACAAGCAAGAGCCGCTTCGAATTTTTCTTTTAACACTTCAAGTGGGGCGTGCGTATTTGTATATGCTTGGAAATAAGCCATCGTTAAGCCGTCTTTCCATTTGTTCTCCATTTTGGCTTTAATTTGTTCAAATTGAACCGGGATTGGATCCACTTTATTGCCTGCAAAGTCACCTGAGCCTGCAGCTGAACAAAATGTGCAGCCACCGAATGCTACAGTACCGTCACGATTTGGACAGTCAAAGCCAGCATCTAAAGCCACCTTATAAACTTTCTTACCAAATTCATTTCGTAAATATCGATTCCATGTATAATAACGCTTTCCATCAGACGGGAAAGGAAAATTTGTTTCAGTCATTAGTCTGTTCACTCCTCTAACGTTTTATTTTATCATGGAGCTACAATCTGTACTAATAGAAAATCTTTTTCTTGTACATTTTAATTATCAAGAATAAACTTGTAGTTTGGATTAAGTGGTTAAGGGAGGGGAAAGTGTGCCTAAAATAGTATGGCTTTTAATTATTGGCACCTTTGTTAATACGGTCGGAAATTCATTTTTATGGCCTTTAAATAGTATTTATATACATGATCATTTAGGAAAAACATTAACAATCGCTGGATTTGTTCTTATGCTAAATTCGTTAGCTGGCGTATTTGGTAACTTAATCGGTGGATATTTGTTTGATAAATTAGGTGGATATAAAGCGATTTTAATTGGGGTAGTGTTAAATTTAATTTCGATTACATTATTAACAATTTGGCATGACTGGCCACAATATGTCATTTTTTTAACGTTGCTTGGTTTTAGCGGCGGGATGGTGTATCCAGCGATTTATGCAATTGCAGGGAGTGCTTGGCCAGAAGGAGGTCGACGTGCGTTTAATGCTATCTTTTTAACAAATAATGTGGGGGTTGCGATTGGACCGGCTTTAGCAGGACTTGTTGCGGATATTAAATTTGATTACGTCTTTAGTGCAAATTTAATTGCCTATATCTTATTCTTTTTAATCGTTGTAACAACATACAAGCGTTTTGATTCAAGTAGAATGGCAACAAAATCTATGGCAGATGATACTAAAAACACACGCAATAAAGCACCTATCATTGCGATTAGTATTTTAAGTATTTCATTAGTCATTTGCTGGCTAAGTTATTCTCAATGGAGCGCAACTATTTCTTCGTATACGCAAGAACTCGGCATGAGTTTATCACAATATAGCTTGTTATGGACAATTAATGGCTTTATGATTGTGGCGATTCAGCCAATTATTAAACCACTTGTCACACGTTGGGAAAAGAAAATAAAACATCAGCTTATATTCGGATTACTATTAATGTCCATTTCGTATATAGTTGTGTATTTTGCAGGTAGTTTCAAAATGTTTGCAGCAGCGATGGTTGTTTTAACATTTGGTGAAGTTTTCTTTACACCTGTTATTCCAATGATTGCAAACAAGTTAGCGCCACCTGGGCAACAAGGCTTTTATCAAGGGTTAGTAAATAGTGCAACGACGATTGGCCGTATGATTGGGCCAGTGTTTGGTGGTGCAATGGTCGATATTTATGGAATGCAAGTATTGATGTTCATATTGTTTGTATTAATCCTCATTGCGATTATTCCGTGCTTATTATTTGATCGTGGATTACAAAAGTTGGATATTTAAACAGCTACTTGTACTTTTTCAGTGAATCCGCTAAAATGAAAAGAAATCATATATTTGACTGTGATGAGGAATAGTAAATGGTCGCACTTTTTAGAGAGCTAGTGGGTGGTGGAAACTAGTAAGTGTTAAATTGAACTCGCCTCGGAGTTTGCTTTAGTGAAATTGGTAGTAGCTAAAAGCCGTGTATTCGCGTTAAGAAATCAAGCTGAGTGCTGTGTCACTAATTTGGGTGGTACCGCGGGAGTATTACATACCTCTCGTCCCTTCTTATTTACTTAAGAATGGGGCGAGTTTTTTTGTTTTTGAAATATTCTGATAAAATTGGCTAAGATTATAAAAATAACGAGCTTCGTCATAATCACAGCAATTTAATTTACGAGGAGGAAAAATTGTGAGCTTTAATCATCAGCAAATCGAAAAAAAGTGGCAGCAATATTGGGATGTTAACAAAACATTCAAAACAGAAAACGAAGTCGATAAACCTAAATTTTTCGCATTAGACATGTTCCCGTACCCATCAGGTGCTGGTCTACACGTAGGTCACCCAGAAGGTTATACAGCAACAGATATTTTATCTCGTTTCAAACGTTTACAAGGCTATAACGTACTTCATCCAATGGGCTGGGATGCATTTGGTTTACCAGCAGAGCAGTATGCGCTTGATACTGGGAATGATCCTGCAGAATTTACTGCAAAAAATATTGCCACATTCAAACGTCAAATTCAAGAGCTTGGTTTCTCTTATGACTGGGATCGTGAAGTCAACACAACAGATCCTTCATACTATAAATGGACACAATGGATTTTCACGAAGTTAGTGGAAATGGATTTAGCATATGTGGATGAAGTTGCTGTAAACTGGTGTGAAGCATTAGGCACTGTACTTGCCAATGAAGAAGTAATCGATGGTCTTTCTGAGCGTGGTAATCACCCAGTAGTTCGCCGTCCAATGCGTCAATGGGTTCTACGTATTACAAAATACGCAGACCGTTTAGTAGATGATTTAGTGGATGTAGATTGGCCAGAATCAATTAAAGAAATGCAACGTAACTGGATTGGTCGTTCTGAAGGGGCACAAGTGAAGTTCACAGTTGCTAATACAGATAAAGACTTTGAAGTGTTTACTACTCGTCCAGATACATTATTCGGTGCAACATACTGTGTATTAGCACCAGAGCATAAATTAGTTTCTGAAATCACTTCTCCAGAACAGCGTGTTGCGGTAGAAGCTTACTTAGAAAAAGTATCTTTAAAATCTGATTTAGAGCGTACGGATTTAGCGAAAGAAAAAACAGGCGTATTCACAGGTGCATATGCAGTTAACCCAATCAACGGCAAACAAATGCCGATTTGGATCGCTGATTATGTATTAGCAACATATGGTACAGGTGCGATTATGGCTGTTCCTGCACATGATGAGCGTGATTATGAATTTGCAAAAGAATTCGGTTTAGAAATCATTGCTGTACTTGAAGGTGGCGACATTGAAAATGAAGCATTCACTGATGATGGTACACATATCAATTCTGATTTCTTAAATGGTTTGAATAAAGAAGATGGCATTGAGAAAGCCATTGCTTGGTTAGAAGAAAATGGTGTTGGTGAGAAGAAAATCTCTTATCGTTTACGTGACTGGTTATTTAGCCGTCAACGTTATTGGGGCGAGCCAATTCCAGTAATTCACTGGGAAGATGGCACAATGACAACTGTTCCTGAAAGTGAGTTGCCATTAGAATTACCGAAAACATCAAATATCCGTCCTTCAGGTACAGGTGAATCACCACTTGCAAACATTGAAGAATGGGTAAATGTCGTAGACCCTGTAACGGGTAAAAAAGGTCGACGTGAAACGAACACAATGCCACAATGGGCTGGTTCTTCATGGTACTTCTTACGCTATATCGATCCAACAAATACAGAAGCCATTGCTGATCCAGAATTACTTAAACGCTGGTTACCAGTTGATATTTATATCGGTGGAGCAGAACACGCTGTACTTCACTTATTATATGCGCGCTTCTGGCATAAAGTACTTTACGACCTAGGTGTTGTTCATACGAAAGAACCATTCCAAAAGTTATTCAACCAAGGAATGATCTTAGGAGAAGGCAACGAAAAAATGTCGAAATCAAAAGGGAATGTTGTAAACCCTGATGATATTATTGAGTCTCACGGTGCCGATACATTACGTTTATACGAAATGTTCATGGGCCCACTTGAATCTTCAGTTGCTTGGAGCACAAATGGTCTTGATGGAGCACGTCGTTTCTTAGATCGTATTTGGCGCCTATTGGTAACAGACGAAGGTAAACTTGCTACGAAAGTACAAGATTCATCTGATACAACATTAGAAAAAGTATTCCACCAAACAGTGAAAAAAGTTACGGAAGACTATGAAGGCATCCGCTTCAATACAGCAATCTCACAAATGATGGTATTCATTAACGATTGCTACAAAGCAGAAGTTATTCCTACAGAATATGCAGAAGGCTTTGTGAAATTATTATCACCATTAGCACCACATATTGCGGAAGAACTTTGGTCAGTATTAGGTCATGAAGGTACAATTACTTATGAGCAATGGCCAGCATTTGATGAATCGAAACTTGTAGACAATGAAATCGAAGTAGTTGTTCAAGTATTAGGCAAAGTACGTGCAAAAGTACAAGTGACAAAAGATATTTCTAAGGAAGAATTAGAAAAAATTGCACTTGCAGATAGCAAAGTACAAGAATTTATCGAAGGCAAAACAGTGGTAAAAGTCATTGTTATTCCAGGTAAATTAGTAAACATAGTAGTTAAATAACGATTAAAATAAGTAGCTACCCAAAGTGAATGGGTAGCTACTTTTGTTTGCAATTTGAAACAATTGTAAAATATGATATTATTTTATAGTGGCTAGAAGAAGATAGCTGCAAAATAAACAAGAAAGGAAGGAAAACAATGGAAGATGCAACGATTTTAATTATCGAGGACGACTCGGACATTTTGGAAGTACTTTCTTTGTATGTTCAAAATGCAGGCTATCGTGTATTAAAAGCGAGAACGATTCAAGAAGGCTGGCAAGTTTTTTCTACAGAAAAAGTAGATCTCATGTTAGTGGACATTAATTTACCAGATGGTAATGGTACTGATCTTGCAAGTGAAATTAGAAAAATTTCAGAAGTAATTATTTTTTTCATTACGGCGAATAATACAATCGAAAATAAATTACAGGGCTTTGAGGTAGGGGCAGATGATTATATTACGAAGCCATTTGTTCCTAAAGAAGTGATTGCTCGAATTAAGGTGCACTTAAATCGGAAACAGGTACATAAAAAAAATCAACTGGTGATTAATAGTGATATATTAATAGACTTTGAAGAAAAAACTGTGTATAAACAAGGAAAAGAATTGCATCTCTTTACGAAAGAAAAACAAATATTATTTTATCTTGTTGAAAATCAAAACCAAGTCTTGAGCGTGGAGCAAATTATAAATCAAGTTTGGGGATATGATGAGATTGTCGATTTAAAGGCTGTCACTGTGCATATTAGCATGCTACGAAAAAAAATTGAAAACAATCCAACGAAGCCTACTTACATCCAAACCGTAAGAGGATTTGGATATAAGTTTGAATTGAAATAAAAAAGGGTTATCCTGCTAATTTAATAAAGCAGAATAACCCTTTTTAGTTTAGAAGTATACAAGTTGATCGATTGAATGTTCTTGAAGTAAATAATCAAATTCAAAATGATCTTTATTTTCACCTATTAAATTTAATAAATAATGCTCTACGCGTTTTTTTGATAGTTCATACATATTTGGTAAATAAGATAATAAGAATGTGTCGGCTGAAGAACCACTAATAACACAAGTTTTCTCAATTTGTTCGTTATCAATTGTCATTAAAATCTTATCCAAGTTTGCATCAATTGGCAGTATATGAGGGTAAATGTGATTATTATGAATAAGTCCTAAAAATACCGTAAATAAATATTCATTTTTAAATTCTTTATCCACTAATAATAAAACTCTCTCATTGTAGTTGTCATTATCGATTTGCTCATCGATTTTCTGCTGCATCAATTGCTCCATATATTCGATAACTTGTGTATATTTTGAATCATAAATTGCCTTTTGCATTTTTAATAAGTTTAAAATTTGATATACGGGAATGAATATTTTGGTGAAATATTCTGATGTTTTAAAGTTATCAACTAGCTTTAAATAGGTTTTTTTCGCGCTTTCTACATTGGCGCTAACAAGTTCATTATAAAATGTATTCAGTAGCTCATCTTTATTTTCGGATTGGTGCGAAATCATTTTTACGATCTTAATGTCATTATTAATCGAAATGTGGAAAGGTACGCCCGTTTCAATGCATTTCACACGTGGTGAAGTAGGAAATTGTGGATTCGCTTTCTCAACAATGGCATGAAGATCATCCGATAGTAAAACAATGGAGTTTTCAGGGTAAATGCCAACAAAGTCGACAAACTGTGTTAATAAGCCTCCATTGAACAATTCTTCATCGCGATATAATAAACTAAAAGCATCGGCAGCACGCATGGCATCGCGATATGTTCGTTTCATCGTAATAGCTGAATACACATCGACTATTTGTAAAATCTCAAGCTCTGTTGTAAAGAAAGAAGGTATACTTTTAGGATAGCCTTCTCCATTTCTACGTTCATGATGTGAGCGTGCTAAATAAGCATAATCTTCAAGTCCAATTTGTCTGAAGATTTTTTCGCCTTCAATTGTGTGAGATTTCATTAATTCAAACTCTTTTGCATTAAGGCGACCGGGTTTTTGTAATATTTCTTTTGGAATTTTCAGTTTTCCAATGTCGTGCAATAAATAACCAATTGCAATTTGCTCAATGTTGTTTAATTGTAATTTGCGGGCAAATAAAGTACCGATAATAAAGGCATCGATGCAATGTAAATAACCAACATAATCCCAACGCTTCAGTTTCATTAAATGATCAAAGTAAACATCATTACTTAAAATTGCATTTAATAGTTCTTGTAAGTAATCGATATCTGTTTCATCTTTTAATATTTGGCCGTAGCGAATCTCAATATCCAGTTCCGCTAAAAGGGTATAAAAATTAACCTTTTGAGATTCTATAAAGGAACGACGGGAAACATGGTTGAAATTGAAAGTAAAATTAGCTTGGTTCAATTGTTCTTCTTTAGCACCTTGCTCAGGAAGAATCTCATTTGGAAGCATGGAATTTTCATAATAATAAATAGAAACGAATTGAACACTTTTCTTTTTTAATAATTCAATTCCTTTTTCTGTTAGTTTGCTGTCCTTTTTCATTAGTAATTGTCGATCGATAAATATGTCAGTAGCTAAAATGTCACCGGGCGTAACATCTTGAATTAAAAGTTGTTCTATTTTTGACAATGACAACACCTCTTTAACAAATTGAATAAATTTTCTATTTATTATTATATGTTAATTTTTTATAAAAATGGGTAGTAAATATGAAATTTTATTGATTTATTAAGAAAAAGTGCTTATACGTGAATGAGTTAAATTTCATATAATGATATCAAACTATTGTAAGTTATTTCATGTTATTTATACAGATTGAGAATATTGTTGAAGGATAAAGACCTACTAACTATTAAATAAGGGTAAAAAACTGATCCGTAAACGAATTGGGTATCTGTCAATTTGAGAGGGGAAAATGTGAAATGTCAGATCATCATCACACAAATAATAAAAAGATTTTAGCGGTTTCTTTTTTAATCATTACAACTTTTATGCTAGTCGAAGCAATTGGTGGTTATTTAACAAATAGTTTAGCGCTACTATCAGATGCAGGACATATGTTAAGTGATGCTATTTCAATAGCTATTGCATTAACTGCCTTTATGCTAGGTGAGCGTGCTGTGTCCAATCAAAAAACATTTGGATACAAACGTTTTGAAGTGTTAGCAGCTACATTTAACGGTATCACCTTAATGCTCATTGCGGTTTTTATATGTTATGAAGCAATTGGTCGCTTTATAAAACCACCAGAGGTTGCATCAGTTGGAATGCTGATCATTAGTTCAATTGGTTTATTCGTCAATATTTTGGTAGCGTGGCTCATGATACGCGGAGCGGATACGAAAGAAAATTTGAATATGCGCGGAGCTTTTATGCATGTCATTAGTGACATGTTGGGTTCTGTTGGAGCGATTGTGGCAGCACTGCTAATGATGTGCTTTGGCTGGCTTTGGGCTGATCCATTTGCCAGTGTAATTGTTGCCATCTTAGTATTCCGAAGTGGTTTTAGCATTATGAAGGCATCTATTCATATTTTAATGGAAGGTGCACCAGAAACAATTGATGTGGAAAAAATTGCACAGCGAATTTGTTCGAATAAGCAAGTACTTGCACTGCATGATTTACACATTTGGACGATTTCAAGTGGGTTCAATATGTTTACATGTCACATCGTCGTTGATGCACAATTAGCAATTGTTGAAAGTGAAAAATTACTTAAAACGATTGAACACCAGTTGCTACACGAAGGAATACACCATGTTACAATTCAAATAGAAACGGCTATGCATCCACATGATGAAAGCTTACTATGTACATTCAAAGTGCAAGAAGAACTTCATCACCACCACCATCATCACTGATAAAGGAAGCTATCTAAAACGGAGTATTTTTAGGTAGCTTTTAGTATTTCAAATATAGCATTTTGCTAACATTATGAAAATGTGGTGCTGCATTAAGGTAAAAAATACTATTCAGTAACAAACGCTTTTGTGCAATACTATAGTAGTAAATGATTATTCAACCATTTAACGATTTAAACGTAGAAAGTAGTGTGGAACGATGGCACAAGCATCACATTCAGTACAAATTCCAGTAAACCAAGACAAAGTATGGAGCTTCGTAAGTAAAATCGAAAAGTGGGCAACATTAGTACCTGCCTATAAAGAACATAAAGATATTGATGCTCAAACATCTCTATGGACTTTTGAAGGTAGCTTTAAAGGCTTATCGAAAAAAGTAGAAGTGGAAATTAAAATTGTCGAAATGAATGAACCAACCAATATTAAATTTGAAATTAAAGGTTTATCAGATAACTTCAAAGGTGGCGGCGAATTTAAGGCAGAGCCAAAAGACGGCGGTACATATATGACAGCTACAGTTGAAGTAACGGCTGGCGGTCTTTCAGGAGCTGTATTAACACCAGCGATTAAAGTGTTATTACCAAAAGTAACAACAAAATTAACAGAAAAAGTTGCACGTAATATTCAAGCTTAAATGATGTAAGCCTAGCCCATTAGAATGAATTTTCTAATGGGCTTTTTTCTTTAGAATATGATAAATATCATATGTAACTTATGACAAGTGGATATGTGGCTATTTCGAGTTCCTTTTTATAATGAAAATAAGAAAGAGGTGTACGATATGACACAAATCATGATGGAACGAAGTAGTTATAGCGCAAAAGAAGAACTTTGGAACGGTTTGACACATGGTGTGGCGGCATTGCTGACAATTCCAGCAACGATAGTATTAGTAAATAAAGCATTAACAAATAGTTCGAAGATTGAACTCATCAGCTATATTATTTTTGGGATTTCTATGTTTTGTTTGTATTTTGCCTCGACAATGTACCATGTGTGGCCGAAACACAAAAGCTTTTTAAAAAAGATGGATCATAGTTCAATCTTTTTACTTATTGCGGGAACGTATACACCAATTGCATTAGTCGCTATTGGCGGAAAGCTCGGTTGGACAATTTTTGCAATTCAATGGATTTTAGCAGCGGCTGGAATTATCTTAAAGCAATTTTTCGTCTATCGATTTAAAATTCTTTCATTACTTGTCTACATTGGCATGGGCTGGATTGTTATTTTCGTTGCTAAGCCATTATTAGTACACATTACAATGGATGGTTTTTTAACATTACTTTCAGGTGGATTGTTCTACACAGTCGGAACGTATTTTTATAAAAACAAAAAAATCCCATACAATCATGCAATTTGGCATCTATTTGTAGTTGCTGGTAGCGCGATGATGTTTGTTGCGATTTATTTATATGTATAGAAAAAAGAGTCGATTCCAACACGGAATCGACTTTTTTATATGCTTGCAGTGAACTTTTCAATTAAATCTTGTAAATAATCATCATACTGTTCATCATTACGCTTAATCATTTGTTGTAGAATTTGATTTAAAAACGCTTTATTTTCCATGAAATGATCAGGCATGGCGTTATAGAGTAATTGATGATGGTAATTTTCTTGATCTAAATAAAGTTCAAAGAAATAACCTAGCTTTTCCTCTTCATTAAATAAATGCATCATACACTCTATTTCATAACATTGCATTATAAAGGAATGCTTAAAGCCAATGCGAACTGAAAAAGAAATATGACCACCTTGTTCATCAATTGTAAACGGGCTAATATTAGAAATAAGCTGTTCATTTTGATAAAGCCAAACAAGTTGATTTGCTTGTCGATTTGTTGAAAAAGCCGTAATTCCTTTTGGCGCATTTTCAATGAAAAATTGTTTCGCACGCTTTGCTTGAGCAGACGTATCATAGTCAGAAGTAGAAGCAAGAACATTTAATTGTTGCGTAACAACTTGTAGAAAACTAGGACTTTTCTGGATGTGCTCGACTATTTGTTTTAGTTGCATAGGAAAAACATTCGGAATATTTGCTAACTCTAACGCTAATGTCATGCCTAATCCTGCTTTATTTAAGCCGAGAATTAATTTTAATAGGACACTTTTAGCGGTGCCTTTCGATTGTTCAAAATAACAGAACGCATGAATAGCAAACGTAAACTCTTCTTTATTCTTATCTTCTAGTTTTTTACAAGTTAAATGGGTTTGCATCAGCTCATCCGCTGCTAAGTAGAGCATGGTTTGTTTATTATCTGGATTATGCATAGTGCCTTAAGCCTCCTGATTATACACTAACAATTATGATACTAGGAAAGCATTGGTAGTGCTAGTGTATTTCAAGTAAAAAACAATTAAGCATGAAATCGACCCGCACTCATACCCGCAATACGTCCTGTTACTAAAGCAGATGTAATATTGTAGCCACCTGTATAGCCATGAATATCTAAAATTTCTCCGCAGAAATATAAACCTAGTTTTTTCTTAGAAGCCATCGTTTTCGGCTCAATTTCTTTGACCGAAACGCCACCTCCTGTAACGAAGGCTTTTTCAATAGATTGTGTTCCGTGAACATCCATTGTGAATCCAACGAGTTCACGCGCAAAAACACGAATTTTTTCTTGTGAAAGCTCGATGCCCGTTAATGAAGCGTCAATTCCAGCGCGTTCTAGTAAGAATAATAACCAACGTTCTGGTACAAGAGATTTCCATAAGTTTTTCACGGCTTTTTTCGGTTCTACTTTAATCGTTTTGTTGAGCATTTGGAAACATGTTTCTTCATTGTAATCTGTTAAAGATTGGATGCGAACTTGTACGGGAGCACTTCCTGTTTTTAATTGCTCCTTCACGATAAATTGACTACAGCGCAAAATTGCTGGACCACTTAACCCGAAATGTGTAAATAGCATATCCATTTGATGGGTCACGAGCACTTTGCCTTTTTTATTCAATACCGAAACCGCTACATTACGCAATGCTAATCCTTGTAATTCACGCGATTGAATGAAAGGCTCTTTTGAAGTTACGGGAACTTCAGTTGGGAACAGAGTAGTTACAGTATGGCCAGCACGTTCAGCCCATGGATAACCATCACCTGTTGAACCAGTTTGAGGAACTGCTTTGCCACCAACAGCTACTACGACTGCTTGTGAGCGGATTTCTTCACCGCTTTCTAATCGGACGCCGTAAATTTTTTCATCATCCATTAATAATTTATTGACCGCTGTATGAAAACGAACTTCAACATTTAATCGTTTTAGTTCTTCTTCGAGTGCATCTACAACATCTTGCGCGCGGTTTGAGACAGGAAACATACGTCCGTGGTCTTCTTCTTTTAGCGCAACGCCTAGCCCCTCAAAAAATTTAATAATATCTTCATTGTTATACACCGTAAAAGGACTGTATAAAAAACGGCCATTGCCGGGGATATGTTTAATAATTTCGTCTGCTGATAAACGATTCGTTACGTTACAACGACCACCACCTGAAATCGCAAGCTTTTTCCCAAGCTTCGATCCTTTTTCAAGTAGTAGTACTTTCTTTTTTTGCTCGGCAGCCGCAATAGCCGCCATTAATCCAGATGGCCCGCCACCGATTACTATACAATCAAACATGAATGATTTCTCACTTTCTTATACAAAAATTTTCTTGTTAGCTGTTATTTTCTATGACCTATTATACATGAAACGAAGAAACTATTTGAGTAAATGGTCTTTCACATGTAAACTTGTATAAGGAAAAGTACGGGAACTTCCTTTTGTCGGAAAGCGTCATAAAGGAAAGTTAATTTCTGTAAAAATTCATTCGATACAATGTAAATAGAATGATATTTATCCAACATATTTATTGAATTTTTATATAGAACGGTAGGTTTTTTCATGTCTTCATTAATGAAGGGAACAGCGATTTTAACAATCGGATTGTTTTTATCGAAGCTTTTAGGATTAGTTTATATTTTCCCGTTTTATGCGATTGTTGGTGAAGAGAATATTGGGTTATACAATTATGCCTATATTCCGTATAACATTATGTTATCTATCGCAATTGCGGGATTACCAATTGCGGTTTCGAAGTTTGTATCGAAATATAATGCATTAGGTGATTATGATGCAGGGCGCCGTTTAGTAAAGACAGGTGCACTTTTAATGACGCTTACAGGGATTGTAGCGTTTATTTTAATGAATTTATTGGCAACACCGATTGCGAATATTGTTATCGCTGATGATGAGCAAACATTTAGCGTAGAGCAAATTGCAAATGTTATTCAGTGGGTAAGTTATGCATTAATCGTTGTACCATTTATGAGCTTAATACGCGGCTATTTGCAGGGATACGGTCATTATTTACCGACCTCTATATCACAATTAATTGAGCAGATTGTTCGTATTATCTTCTTATTAGGTGGAGCGTTTGTTGTAGTAAATGTTATGGATGGCAATCAAATTACAGCCGTAAATTTATCAGTATTTGCTGCATTTATTGGTGCAATTGGAGGACTTGTAACGCTCCTATATTATTGGAAAAAATTACGCCCTGAAATTAAAGCGGTTCAAGTGATTGCACCAAAAGAGCACCAGCTCCCCTACTCAAACATGTATAAAGAGATTTTTAAGTACTCGATTCCAGTAGTATTCGTAGGTCTTGGAAGTTCGTTATTCCAACTGGTTGATATGCTAACATTTAACCGTGCGATGATTGCTGGTGGTGTTTCTGCAAAAATAACAGATACGTATTTCACAATGCTAAACTTATTAACGCAAAAAATTGTGATGATTCCAGTCGTTTTAGCAACAGGATTCTCAATGGCTATTATTCCGACAGTAACCAAATACTTTACACAAAAAGATTTTCGTGGTGTGCATGCGGCGATGGATAAAACGTATCAAGTGTTATTATTCATCACAGTTCCAGCTTCATTTGGGATTGCGATTTTAGCAGAAGATTTATATCATTTCTTCTATTCATATAGTGAAATGGGTACGCAAGTATTAAGTCACTATGCACCACTTGCTGTTTTATTTGCATTATTTACAGTAACAGCAGCGATTTTACAAGGTGTCGATTATCAAAAGTGGGTTGTATTCAGTTTATTGCTTGGTCTACTAGTCAAAACGATTTTAAATACACCACTAATTAAATTAATGTCAGTTGATGGCGCAATTTTAGCAACAGCAATTGGTTATCTTGTAACAATTGTTATTAATGTTGCTGTTATAAATAAGGTGACAGCTTATAATTCAAAAATGGTCATACGTCGCATTATATTAATTTTCATTTTAACGGGTGTTATGCTACTAACTGTTTGGTTAATCCACACAGGTCTTACGGCAATTGCACCAGCTACTTCGAAGTTACTTGCATTAGTATATGCGGTAGTTTGCGCAGGGGTTGGAGGCGCGATTTATGGAGCAATCGCTTATAAATTAGGATTAGCTCAAATTTTACTCGGTGATAAGTTATTAAAAATTGCACGTAAACTACGATTGATAAAATAAATAAAAAAGGGGCGTCTGGATATTGGACGTCCTATTTTATTGGAGGATAAGATGCGTTTAGATAAATTGTTAGCAAACATGGGCTACGGCTCACGAAAAGAAGTGAAAGTTTTATTAAAGCAAAAGGCAGTAACGGTGGACGGTGTGGCAGTAAAAGATTCTGCAATGCATGTCAATCCAGAAAAGCAAAATGTTTCAGTATTTGGTGAGCGTGTCGAATATGTTGAGTTTATTTATGTCATGATGAATAAGCCACCTGGTGTTATTTCAGCTACGGAAGATAAACATGATCCAACGGTAATTGAGTTACTGGATCCATATGTACAACATTTTGAACCTTTCCCAGTGGGTCGATTAGATAAAGATACGGAAGGGCTTTTACTCATCACAAATGATGGGAGCTTAGCGCACAACTTACTTTCACCGAAAAAGCATGTTTCGAAATGGTATTATGCAAAAATTGACGGTGTTGTTACCGAAGCTGATATCGAAGCATTTGCTCAGGGTGTGACACTGGATGATGGGTATCATACGCAGCCGGGTGAACTGAAAATTTTAGCCTCGGGTGAAGAATCAGAAATTGAACTGATGATTCAAGAGGGTAAGTTCCATCAAGTTAAACGCATGTTTGAAGCAGTTGGAAAAACAGTTACCTACTTGAAGCGACTTTCAATGGGACCTTTACAGCTTGATGAGGAGCTAGGATTAGGGGATTACCGTGAACTAACAAAAGAAGAGTTAAAGCAACTTTTAGAACGTAAATAAAATAAAACAAAAAGAGAATGCCCCCGACGAAAAGGGCATTCTCTTTTTTGTCCTTACCTAGAAGGACGTTGCGGACATTCACCTACGAGGTGATGTCCATTTTATTACAGTATGGAGCTGACGACACCCTAAGTTATGTTTGGGGCAAATACATGCCCTTTCTTACAAAATAAGAATCAGCCGCTTTCAAAGTTTCTAAGATGTCATTTTTACTTTTTTCTTCGTCGTTGTCCATTTACCTCGACTTGGGCTCATTACCAAGTCATTGAAGGCTAACACATTCAAATCTCTTTGAATGGTGCGAGGAGTGATGTTGAACTCTTCGACTAAATCC
>JAZUES010000219.1:0-3057 GCA_045640265.1 Solibacillus sp. | reverse complement strand
TTACATAGTTGGAGTTTTTTTGACGTTACTTCTGACAGCTTTTTATTTTTTACCACAGCTCTATTATGCGTATAATACAATTTATTTAAATATTCTGAGACCAGAAGATAGTGCGGCATTTTGGGATGCTATTGTATTTTTGGTACAGACAATGTTCATGCTTATCTTGTTGGTTTATTTGGCGAGAAAACAAAGGCTTGAGAATTAAGTAACCGAATAGTAGATTATTCTATAATTTAATTGCTAAGCAAATAAAAGAATATAATTTTCTCTTCCTTAAAATTTGTTTTTTTGATGCATTTTAATACGGAGGTTCGAACTCCTCCTGGGACGTATCAGTCAGTGTCTCATGAACATTGATTGATGAAATGAAAATGCACAAGCCTTAAGGGTTTGTGCATTTTTGTTTTGTCTATAGAAGATAAAAAAACACGACTCAAATCGAACGGTACCGTACCTTTGTCTCAAGTTCATTCAGTTCGTTTGAATCACTTTCTTCAACAAAAAGGCCATATTATTGAATAACAATCTTTTATGAAAGGTTACAAGTCTCTATAGAATCTCGTGGATAAGAAAAATGAAAAAACAGATAGAACGGTATCAATAAATAATACTTGTTCTAACTGTTTCAATGATCTAACTTTTCTTACCGCTAAATATACCGAATATTAAGCTACTTTTTTGCCTGTAATAAATTGCGGTAATCCAGTAAATGCTTCACCATTAATACAACATTCATCATCAAACCAAGTACATAACGGATAATATATAGTTTGTTCTTTATGTTGTCTCATTTATTTAGGTCAGTCCGTCATAGCGGTCCTTTTTTATTATTTTACGCCTGGCACCCAACCAACATTACGTTTCATCATGTTCATTAGCGGCTCTGGAATGTTATTATCACGACTCATATCCATTGCAGTAATAACTGGTTCACCAGCTGCTACTTTTTCAACCCAGTGTGGTTCAATTAATAGTTCACGACCAAGTGCAAGTAAATCAGCACCTGTTTCCATTGCTTCTTTCGCATCTTCTGGTGAATAAATTGAACCAACACCGATAAATGGCACACGACCGTCAATCACGCGTTTTAAAACTTTAATACGATTTTCCTTTTCACCGCTATAACGATGCGCTTCTGAACGGAAATCACGTAATGAAATGTGTAAGTAATCGAGCTTCTCATTTGCTAAACGATCTACAAGTTGAACCGTTTCATCTAGAGTGATACCGTCTTCTTCAGGCTCTTCCGGGCTGAAACGATAGCCAACGATAAACTGATCATCAGCATACTTCGCTTTTGCACGGTTTACACTATCGATAATTTCTAATAAGAATGTCATACGTTTTTCAACAGAGCCACCGTAACGGTCTGTACGTTTATTTGTAAAGCCTGAGAAGAATTGTTGTAATAAATACGTATTGGCACCGTGAATTTCCACACCATCAAATCCTGCTTTAATTGCGCGACGTGTCGTTTCACCAAATGCTTCGACGATTTCCTCAATTTCTTCCACCGTTAATGCACGAGCCACACCGCCATCTGCTGCTGTTGTGTCACTTGCACTTACGACATCGCCATTTGGCACAAGGTTACGTACTGCTTGGCGTCCACCATGATAAATTTGTAAAATTGCTTTTGCACCACCATCGTGAATCGCATCAGCAATATGTTTTAAGCTCGGAATGTATTCATCACTATGTGCCGAGATTTGACCTGGGAAGCCTTTCCCATTAGGAATCACGTAAGCACATGCTGTAATTACCACACCTACGCCATATGAGCGCTCTCGGTAATATGTAATCTCTGCATCTGATACTGTATCATCAGCATTTGCTGAGTAAGTTGTCATTGGCGCCATCACGTAACGATTACGAATTGTGACGCCGTTTTTAAAAGTAAATGGTGCTAAATCTAAATAAGTTGGCATGTTATTCACTCCTTCTAAACAAGAGTAAATTTATCGAAATTAAAAGTCAAAGATTGTGCTTTACTACTAACTTTTACTTCCTGCATCATTAGGGAAAAAGCAGTAGAAAGGATGATTATATGGAGAGTAGTAAAAGAAAAATGCGGATTTACAACGCTAAGAATGTTGTCAGTGTAATAATTTGTTCAAGATTAAGTTCATACATAGATTATTTGGCATAGTATCATAATGGACGGATTTATAGGGATTGAGGGACTAGTTTCTAACAAATTATATTTGCAACAGAACCTGATAGGGTGATTTTTATTTTGTATAAAATGGGGAAAATATATATTTTTTCTAAAATTATTGTGCCATAATGATGGGGATAGGAGGAATCATTATGAAGAAAATGTTGGGATTTATACTTACATATATAAGCACAATAATTTTATTGACGCTTACAATGTTTGATGGAGAAGAAAACATAATGCCGAAAGTCTATATGGCAGCTTTAACAGGTCTTATTTATATTGTCTTTACAATTGGATGGAGTAAGCTAGTGCAGCAAACAAAGTATGAAGCCTTACATAAATGGCTATTTGTGTTGATCACATGGCATGCATTATTAACGATTGGTGACATTATATTTTTTCTAGAAATGCCAAAAGTGTTGATAATGCTAGGGATGCTCCTTTGTCTACTAATATGCCTTTATGTTTATCGCACAAATAGGATGGTAGTAGATGCATTAACAGCGGCTGTATTATTCGTAACACTATACATTGCGATGCAAATAGAGCATACGATTATTCCAGGAGGGATAATTGGTGGCATCGTCATTTCAATGCCATTTTTAATACTTGCGGCAAAGAAATCCCTACGTGTAACACAAATTGTAGGACGTCTTGTGTTTTTCTTAATGGCTTTTACCGTTTTATTTCTTGCACCTGCAACACCTATCATCGCAGATGGAGGCTATTTGCTGTATTTATTTCTCATTATCTTCATTGTGGCATTTGTATATAGACGCAAAATCGAACTGCTATTGCCACAGGAAGCTATGCCTGTATTATTAGTAGTTGCTTTTATTATGTATGTTGTAAAGTTTTTTTAATGTCTCATAAAAAGGAGGGCTGCGAGAAAG
>JAZUES010000218.1:0-25627 GCA_045640265.1 Solibacillus sp. | reverse complement strand
TCCTGCAGAAGAAGCAGATGTTGCCGGTAAAATTCAAGAGTTAACAAATGGTGGTGCTGACGTAGCATTCGAAGTTACTGGTGTACCAGTTGTATTAAAACAAGCAATCGATTCCACTTCATTTGAAGGTGAAACTATTATTGTTTCTATTTGGGAAAAAGAAGCGTCTATTCAACCAAACAATATCGTGTTATCAGAACGTAGCGTAAAAGGTATTATTGCATACCGTGACATTTTCCCCGCAGTATTGCACTTAATGACACAAGGTTACTTCCCTGCTGACAAGCTTGTTACAAAACGTATTACATTAGATGAGGTTGTAACAGAGGGTTTCGAGACATTAGTAAACGACAAAAACCAAATCAAAATTTTAGTTGCTTCTAAATAAGTTTTCATAAAGCTTACGAATTTCAAATCGATTCGTAAGTTTTTTTTATTTCCTATTGTTGCTAACTTTCATGTATGATTGAAAAGCTAGGAGGTAGAAACATGAAAAACTTTCTTTTTGTAGCAGTTACTTTCATCATTTGTTATTTCGGGCTTTCTTGGTTAGGCGGATTAATGTTCCCAAGTAATACTGATAGTTCAGCAACTTCAGCAAGCTCGTTACAAGCAGCTGTTACATTTGGTGGCGTGAACTACTTAAACGTATTCATTTACATAATTTTATCAATGATTATAACCGCAATCGTATTCTTTTCAGTGAAAAGCAGACGTTCAAACTAAATTGAACATCTGCTTTTTCTTACGCATTTGATTTTCTATTACTTTTTCCAAATAACAGGACAATTAGACCGACAGCTAGTAACATCAGTGAAACTAAAACTAAAAAACCATTGTCAGGAAACACCTCTAAATATAATCCACCTAAAAGCGGACCACTTAAACTGCCTAAACTAAAGAAAATTCCGCACAGTAAATTGCCTGTTGGTAATAATTGTTTTGGCGTTAAATCCGCCATATATGTAATTCCTAACGAGAACATCGAACCTACGCACATACCTGCGATTAAAAAAATGACTGCGACAAGGACTTGCGAATATTCAAGCATATTCCCTATGAAGAAAAATATACTTCCTGAAATAAGGCCTCCGATAATAACTTTACGCCGTCCGATTTTATCACCTAGCGTACCAAGTGGAAACTGCATCGCAATTGCACCAACTGAAAATGACGCTAAAATGACCGACACAAACTCTAAATCAAATGATTTACGTAAAGCATATACAGGAAATAATGCATTTAAGGAAGATTCTAAAAATCCATAAACAAACGGTGGTAAAAATGCGATCCATCCGTATTTGATTGCTAATTTATAGCGTGCAAAGCCCGTTTCATTAGCATCACCTTTTAATGCTTCTGGTTTTTCGTTCTTCACGAAAAATACAAGTGACCAGGCTACTAAGCACAATAATGAGGAAACGATAAATGGTAGGCTTTCTGAAATTTTAACTAATGGTACAAATAATGGACCAACAGCAAAACCTAAACCGAATGAAATACCGTAAATCGACATACTTTTTCCTAGCTTATGTGTTGGTGTTGCGGATGTAATCCATGTTTGTGTTGCAAAATGCAGTGCATGGTCACCGATTCCTATTAACATGCGTAAAACAAACCAAAACATTACGCTTTTCCATAACGGGAATAAGAATAGTGAGACAAATACTACCGCCCCACCAAGTACAATAATCGGCTTATAACCATATTTACGAAGTGGCTGTTCAATAAACGGTGAAATGAGTAAGGTTCCAATATAAAGACCTGTTGCGTTCAAACCGTTTAATGTGGAGGATACGCCACTATCTTCAAAAATAACTGAAATGAGTGGTAAAAGCATCCCTTGTGAAAAACCCGAAATTGATACGATAATCACTAAAATTAAAAATCTTCGTTGATTGTAACTCATCTTCTATCTCCTTTAATTCATACGTTACATCGTATCATAGCCACTCTATAATTTGTTAAATATTGTGCAAATTTAAAAGCCCTAGTTAACTTATCTCTAAAAGTTAACTAGGGCTTTAAATTTCACTTAATTCCATTACAATTTGAATAAACTAACATTCCGACAGATTTGCCGAAAAACGTTTAAACTTCCTCCCTTTCATGAGTTTGCCTATACATTGTTTTTCCAACCATCTCCCTTTAAATTAATGTATACTTAATTTATCATACTCCTTTAATTTTGTAAATATTCAAAATAAACAGAAAAAATAAAGTGATTATTAGCTTTTATTATTTCCTTCCTTTTATAATCGAAATAATAAATACAAGTCGTTTTTCCGTAAGCTGTCCATTAACTTTTTAAACAGAACATAGTATAATGAACTTAGGCAAACCAAAAAGGAGCATCACTTATAATGAATCCAATTACAAACAAAGAACAACAAGTGACTTATTTAAAAGAACGCTTAGAAATCTTCCTTGAGGTTTTAGATGCTATCGATCCAGAAACAACTGAGCTTGAAGATATCGATCGCTTAATTCAGATGATGGACGATTTAGAAGAAAAAATGAATCAATTCCAGTCTCGTGAAGAAAACAAATAATATTATCCAAAAGCAATGTTCGAATACGAACATTGCTTTTTTTATTTTACTACTTTTGTGCTTTTAATTTCTTCTGACAGCTTTTTCTATAAAAAGTCTTAAATTCAGGATTTTGTTTTCGTTCGTTGTAAGCGCTCTTTTTTTTCCACTTTAAAAGAGTTATAATGTAAGATGGATTTTAAAAACAATAGTATATTTTTCTGGGGGAAAATTAGATGGCATACTTAGAAACTTTAGAAAAAAGCCTTTATTCTTTAATCACTGAAACGTCTACAAATTTACCAAAAGACGTACGCCGTGCAATTAAAGCTGCTAAAGAAGCAGAAAACGCTGGTACTCGTGCAGCAATGACATTAGACACGATTACAACAAATATCGTTATGGCAGAAGACAACGTATCTCCAATCTGCCAAGATACTGGTCTTCCAACATTTAAAGTATATACTCCAGTTGGCGTAAACCAAATTGAAATTAAAAAAGTAATCCAAACTGCTATTGCTGCAGCTACTGGTGACGCAAAATTACGTCCAAACTCAGTTGATTCATTAACTGGTAAAAACTCAGGTAACAATATCGGTGCTGGTTTACCAGTCGTAAAATTCGAACAATGGGAAAACGACTACATCACAATTAAGCTAATCCTTAAAGGTGGCGGTTGTGAAAACAAAAATATTCAATATTCACTTCCTACAGAATTAGAAGGTTTAGGCCGTGCTGGTCGTGATTTAGACGGTATCCGTAAATGTATTCTTCACTCTGTATGGCAAGCACAAGGACAAGGTTGTTCAGCTGGTTTCATCGGTGTCGGCGTCGGTGGCGACCGCTCTTCTGGATATGATCTTGCAAAAGAACAATTATTCCGTCATGTAGAAGATGTAAATCCTATCGAAGACTTAGCAAAATTAGAGAAATACGTCGTTGACACAGCTAACACATTTGGTGTTGGTACAATGGGCTTCGGTGGTGAAGCAACATTACTTGGCTGCAAAATCGGCGTAATGGACCGTTTACCTGCATCATTCTTCGTATCTGTAGCCTATAACTGTTGGGCTTACCGTCGTATGGCAATTGATATCAATCCAGAAAACGGCGAGATCATCAAATGGCACTACCAAGAAGGTGAAAAAATCACTTTCCGTGACGAAGAAAAACAAGACAACTCAAAAAATAAAGTTGTTGAACTAATTGCACCAATCACTGAGGAAAAAATTCGTTCACTAAACGTAGGTGACGTAGTAAAAATTTCCGGTCGTATGTATACTGGCCGTGACGCAATTCACCATCACTTAATCGGTGAAGGCGTTGAAGCTCCAGTAGATTTAGATGGTCAAATTATTTACCACTGTGGTCCAGTAATGGCTAAAGACGAAGCAGGTAACTGGGTTGTTAAAGCTGCTGGTCCTACAACTTCAATTCGTGAAGAGCCATACCAAGGTGACATCATGAAAAAATTCGGTATCCGCGCTGTTATGGGTAAAGGCGGTATGGGACCAAAAACATTGAAAGCTTTAGGCGAACACGGTGGTGTTTACTTAAACGCTATCGGTGGTGCGGCTCAATACTACGCTGACTGCATTAAATCTGTAGACGGCGTTGACTTAATTGAATTTGGTATTCCTGAAGCAATGTGGCACTTAACTGTTGAAGGTTTCACAGCAGTTGTAACAATGGACTCTCACGGGAACTCATTACACGCTGATATTGAAAAATCTTCATTAGAAAAATTAGCTTCTCACGCTGAACGCGTATTCTAATTTAACAATAGTAAAGCGATTCACTCCATTTTAATTGGAGTGAATCGCTTTTTTTGTTCACCTATCTTTTTGCTACTTTTCTTTGCTCATCGGTTGTCAAAAAATTGGTAATTAAAACCTTCCATATGTTAAAATTATTTGTAAAAGGGGCAATGATATGTTTCATATTATGATTTTTATCAATGCTATATTTATTGGATTGCAAATTAGTTTTAGCACTAAATATCAGTATATTCGTAGTTTCTTTCTTTCTCTAATGTATACAATATATGTTCCACTCATCGCTCCGCATGTCACACTATTTTACCTTTATTGTTGGGTTTGCATTATGTTGTGGCTTTTTACAGCTAGTTGCTTCTTTATGCGCTCTAAATTCAATTACAAAAATTATTATAAAAATTATAAAAGCAGCACAAACGAGTGAACTCGTTGTGCTGCTTCTATTTTTCTATTAATTAGTGAACTAACGGTGCATTATCAGCTGATTCATTATAAATCTCTGTATCTAATTCATGTGTTGCACGACTTGCTACGACTCCAGAAACCATTGATCCGCTTACATTAAGTGCTGTACGACCCATGTCGATTAATGGCTCTACAGAAATTAATATACCTGCTAATGCGATTGGTAAGTCCATTGCCGATAATACGATGATTGCTGCGAATGTTGCACCACCACCAACACCTGCTACACCGAATGAACTGATAGCTACGATTAAAATTAATGTGGCAATGAAGCCCGGTGATAATGGGTTAATGCCTACAGTCGGTGCAATCATAACGGCTAACATCGCTGGATAGACACCCGCACATCCGTTTTGACCGATTGATAAACCAAATGAACCTGCAAAGTTTGCAATACCATCTGGCACACCTAAACGTTTTGTTTGTGTTTGAATGTTTAATGGTAAAGCACCTGCACTAGAACGAGATGTGAACGCGAATAATAATACTTCCGCTACTTTTTTCACATATGTTAATGGGCTTAAACCAGTTAAAGCAACGATTACTAAATGGATTAAGAACATAACGATTAACGCAACATATGAAGCAATAACAAACTTACCTAAGTCTAAAATGGCACCTAAGTCAGATGTTGCGACGGTGCGAGCCATAATGGCTAATACACCATATGGAGTTAAACGAAGAATAATTCGAACAACGCCCATAATTAAACCATAAAGTGCATCGATTCCTTTTTTCACGTTTGCTGCTGTCTCTTCTTCTTTACGACGAAGTGTTAAGAAACTAAATCCAAGGAATGCTGCGAAAATTACAACGCCAATTGTTGATGTTGCACGCGCCCCTGTTAAATCTGAGAATGGGTTTGCTGGGAACATTTCTAAAATTTGCTCTGGTAAAGTTGTAACTGCAGTAGATTTTTCTACTAACGCTTCACCACGTGCAACCTCATTTTCCCCTTGCATAATTTGTGATGCATCTAAATCAAATACAAGTGTAGATGTTATACCTAAAGAGGCTGCTACAGCAGTAGTACCGATTAATACAGCTAAAATAATTGCTGCGGATTTACCTAAGTTTTTACCAATAGTTACTTTTGTAAATGCAGCTAAAATTGAGATGAATACTAATGGCATTGAAATCATTTGTAATAATTTCACGTAACCTGAACCAATAATATTATACCAAGGTACAGTTGCGATTAGATCATCTGATTCCACCCCATAAATCAATTGTAAAACTATGCCTAATAAAATCCCTAAACCTAATGCGATAAACACACGATTTGAAAATTTTACGTGCTTAGTTTTTAAGAAATATAAAAACGCAATAAGTAATGCCAGTACAATGACATTAAGTAGCACTAAGAAATTCAAAATAAGCTCCTCCTATTAATAAATTAAATTGTATACCTTATATTAACCTATAATTCTTATTAGTCAAGTAGGGATTAACATTTTTTTATCAACTTCTTATTATTTACAAAACGGGATTCCTAATTTATAATAATTATAAATTAGAAATTATTATAAAATAAATGAAATCAATTATCAGTTGTAATAACAATGATTTTCATTATCAAGGAGGTAAAAATGAATAACTCTAATCGAGAAAACTTATCATTAAATGAGAAAATGAAAGAACATAAAGAATTAATAGCTGCACTTGTTGCAGGATTTATTATTTTACTAGCTTGGCGTATGGAATCAACAGGCCTAATGACGTCTGCGATTATAGCCTACCTTTCCGCTTTTATTATTGGTGGCTATGCGAAAGCAAAAGAAGGCATAATCGATACGATTGAACATAAATCATTAAATGTAGAAATTTTAATGATCTTAGCGGCAGTCGGCTCAGCAATTATAGGTTATTGGACAGAGGGTGCGGTCTTAATCTTTATTTTTGCACTTAGTGGCGCACTAGAAACCTATGCGATGAATAAGAGTCACCGTGAAATTTCTGCATTAATGCAATTACAACCTGAGGAAGCATGGTTAATACGTGGTGGATTTGAACCCATTAAAGTCAACGTAAATGAATTAAAAATAGATGATCACATTTTAGTAAAACCAGGTGAACGTATTCCGGCTGATGGTGTGATCTTTAAAGGGATTTCTACAGTAGATGAAGCAGCAATTACCGGTGAGTCCATGCCTGTTACAAAAAATAACGGCGATGAAGTATTTGCAGGTACAGTGAATTTAAATGGTGTTTTAACAATTACTGTATCAAAACCTAGCTCTGAGACATTGTTCCAAAAGATTATTACACTTGTTCAATCTGCACAAAGTGAAAAATCACCTTCTCAACAGTTTATTGAGCGGTTTGAGGGTGCCTACGTAAAAGGTGTTTTACTTGTCGTTGCACTTATGCTTTTCCTTCCCCACTATTTACTTGGATGGGATTGGACGACTACTTTTTATCGTGCTATGGTACTTCTTGTTGTTGCGTCCCCTTGTGCACTGGTAGCTGCCATTATGCCTGCTACCCTTTCTGCTATATCGAACGGTGCAAGAAATGGGATTTTAGTAAAAGGTGGCATGCATTTAGAACACTTAAGTATCCTTCGAGTATTAGCTGTCGATAAAACAGGTACATTAACACAAGGTACTCCTGTTGTAACAGATTTCATCGTTCGTGATGAATTAAATATAGAAGAAACTCTTGCGGTTATTGCTGGAATTGAAGCACAATCCAATCACCCACTAGCTCAAGCCATTACACAATATGCAAAAGAGAAAAATAATGTGTACCCAAGGAACATCTTAATAGAAGACATTCCTGGATACGGTTTGAAAGCAAACCTTAACGAACAACAGTATATAGTTGGTAAGCCAGATTTTGTTGGAAAAGAAATTGCGGAAACATTCGCAAATGGTGCTCTAAAAAAACTAGCCAATGAAGGGAAAACTGTTATCTTTTTAAAAGACAACGAAGGAATTGCAGCACTTGTCGCGATGAAAGATGTTGTACGTGAAGAAGCGAAAAAAGCGGTAGCTGAACTAAAACAATTGGGCATCGACGTTACAATGTTAACGGGTGACAATGAGACGACTGCTAAAGCCATTGCCAAAGAGGCTGGTGTGACAAATTATATAGCTGAATGTCTACCAGAGACAAAAGTAGCGCATATTCAATCTTATAAAACTACTTATGAACATGTCGGTATGGTTGGAGATGGGATTAATGACGCTCCTGCACTTGCAACTGCTTCTGTTGGGATTGCAATGGGTGGTGGAACTGACGTAGCTCTTGAAACAGCGGATGTTGTATTAATAAAAAATGACCTTTCTAAAATTGCGTATGCTATTAAGCTATCTCGTAAAATGCAACGTATCGTTAAGCAAAATGTTATTTTTTCATTATCTGTTATTGTATTGTTAATTATCTCGAATTTTTTCCAAGCCATTAGCCTACCATTTGGTGTCATCGGTCATGAAGGAAGTACAATCTTAGTTATTTTAAATGGGCTCCGAATGTTAAGTAAAAATGTATAAAGTGAAGGCATTTAGGCAATCAGTGCTGATAACAAAAAGCCACTCGTTTTGAGTGGCTTTTTCATGTTAAGATACAGGTGATTTTCGAGATTCATTACTCTTTTTAGCGAGTTGCCTTTTTTGAAAGCTTGCATTTAAAAGACCTCCAAATATTAAAACCATGCCTGTAAAGTACAGCCATAACATTAGTATAATGACGCCTCCAATACTGCCATAGGTCGCACTAAAGTTCCCGAAATTATTAATATAAAATGAGAATCCATATGTTAATGCTAGCCATCCAACCGTTGCAAAAATAGCGCCAGGAAATACACTAATAATTGTTAAGCGTGGATCTGTATTTGGAACAATCCAGTACATTACTGTTAACACAATTAATATAAGTGCTGGTGGTGTAATCCATCGAATGAAATCCCAAATCCCTTCAAACGATTCCTCTACTCCAATATAGACAAATATAATATGACCAATTTGTTCACCAAAAATCGGCAATACAAGTGCAATTAAAATAACAGCCACTAAAGAAATTGTAAAAATCAATGACCAAATTCGATTGAGGATACCTGCCTTTCCATCAACATCATAGGCATGATTTAATGCTTTCATCAATGCATCAACCCCTTTAGAGGCTGACCAAATTGTTCCTAAAATCCCGATAGAAAGTAAGCCACCATTTTGTTTATTTAACACGTCTGTTAGTGTACCCTCTATTAAGCTATACACTTCTTCTGGCATAATGTCACTCATGAAGTGGAATATTTGCCCTTGCTCTAAGTTTAAATACGGTAACAAGGTCACCATAAAAATAAGTGTCGGAAAAAAGGATAGTAAAAAGAAATAAGCGAGTTGTGCACCCATTCCTGACATATCTACCGTCTTTATACGATAAATTAAATCTTGAACAAATCCTTTCGTCGTTAACATATTAATTGATGTTGGATCGGGTGCTATATAAGATTTAATTAATGCCCACTTAACATTTTCTGATTGTTTATCATTCATATAGCCCCCACCTTTTTGAGGTTATTAGCCGATGGAATCATCCTTTTTTGAAAAGGCCTCAATTGTTTCAGACACTAAACTTTGAATTGTACTAGGTAATGATTTAATGTCATTACCATTTTGCATAAGCGCTTGTACATTGTCATTAACTTTGCCATATAAGCCTTGTACCTGCTCTACCTTCGATTCAACTAGAGACAATAACTCATCTCGGTTTTCAGCATAATAACTTACTGTATCTTTTGCTTTTTTCGTTGTTTCCACAGTATGCTCACGTGTTTGTTTGTCCAACATACTAATTGCTGCGCCAACAATCGCCCCTATTGCAATGAATGGTAATAGTTTGCTTTTCACTATAATCTCTCCTCCTGTACTTGCTTTGTATTCCGGAAAAAATCGCGTTAAAACTAAATCTAATTTCATTTTAGCTAATCTTCCTCCTTTTTGAAAGTAGATGAGCTAATCAATTACGCCTTGACGAAATAGTTATCTTCATTCACCTTTGTACTTACTAAAAGAAGTTAAGGTGTTGACAAGAACTTACAGACATGAAATGATATTTCCGTATACTTTGAAAGGTAGGTAAAAAAATGGACTTATCCACTCCATCACAAGAAAATGTGATTTATATGATTGAACAAATTAAAGAGAAACTTCGTATGGTAAATGGGGATGCGATGCAATCAAGCGCATTCGATGAAGGAAAATACGAAGACCTACAATATTTATATGAAATGGTTATGAAACGCGATTCATTCAGTCCAAGCGAAATGAATGCGATTGTTGCTGAATTAGGCACACTACGTAAATAACGAAAAAGGAAGTTCACCGTTAAATAAAGCGGTGAACTTCCTTTTTTATTCGCTATTATTCCCTAGGAAATAACAATTATTTTTGTAATTCTACAGCGATTTTAGCACCTACACGCGCATTGTTTTTAACAAGTGCGATGTTTGCTACTAATGATTGACCTTCTGTTAATTCTTTTACTTTTCCTAATAAGAATGGAGTTACATTTTTACCTGCAACACCTTGCTCTGCAGCTTCTTTTAATGCATTTTCGATAATGCCGTTAATGAAGCTAGCGTCCATTGAATCTTCTACTGGAATTGGGTTTGCAACTAATACACCACCACGTAAGCCTAAATCCCATTTCGTACGTAAAATAGCTGCAGTTTCTTCTGGAGTGTCAACACGGAAGTTTACGTTGAAATCACTTTCACGTGTGTAGAATGCTGGTAATGAATCTGTACCATAACCAATTACTGGAACACCTTTAGTTTCTAAGTATTCTAAAGTTAACCCGATATCTAAAATTGATTTTGCACCAGCACATACTACTGCTACGTTTGTCATTGCTAATTCTTCTAAGTCAGCAGAAATATCCATAGTTGTTTCCGCACCACGGTGAACGCCACCGATACCGCCTGTTACGAATAGCTCGATACCTGCTAACTCAGCACAAATCATTGTAGCTGCTACAGTTGTTGCACCGATTTTTTTTGTTGCTAATAAGTAACCAAGGTCGCGACGTGAAGCTTTTGCTACACCTTGTGCGTTACCGAACATTTCTAGTTCTTCATCAGATAAACCAATTTTAATTTGACCGTCGATTAAAGCGATTGTTGCAGGAACAGCGCCGCCATCACGAATGATTTGTTCTACTTCACGAGCAGTTTGAACGTTTTGTGGATATGGCATACCGTGAGAAATGATTGTAGACTCTAATGCTACGATTGGTAAACCTTTCTCTTTTGCTTCTAATACCTCTTGTGAATATGATAAATATTGTTTCATTATAAATTCCTCCAATTAGTTAAATTTTCTTTTGTTAAGTCTTCACGGACTGTTTTGTCTGACTGTAATGTTTTTGATGCACTTACTAAACCTAACTGTATTGCTTCGTCTAGCTCTTCATTATTTAATATGCCATGTAAAAAGGCACTAACAAATGCATCACCTGCACCTGTAACGTCGACAATATTATTTGTCAGTACTGCCTTATAGTGATTCACCTTTTCTTCATAACCTACCATTACGCCATGTTCACCTAGTGTTAGCAGTACGTACTTCGCACCCTTTTGTAATAAGGCTTTTACTGCTTTCTCATAATGACCGTATGTTTCAAGTTTTACATCCAAATAAGTCTCAGCTTCATCACGATTACAGATTAAGTAATCAACACCTTGTAAATCGTTTGGCATCTTCACCATTTTTGGTGAAGATACAGGTACAATAACCAGTGGTACTTGACGTTGGTACGCAAACTCTTTTAAATATTGAATCGTTTCTGCCGGGCAGTTTAAATCAATAATTAAACAGCTTGCTTTTTGTAAGGTTGCTTCATGCTTTTTTAAAATCATTGGTAATAACTGATTATAAATAGACATATTAGCCATCGCCACAACAAGTTCACCGTGATCATCAAGTACAGCTGTATATGAACCTGTTGTTTCGTCTTTTAACTTTTCAACTAAATCAAAACTCATGTAGGCCTTACTTGATTGTTCAATTAATCGGCCGTCATGATCATCACCAAGCGTCGTAATTAAAGACATACGGTTACCTAAACGCCCTAAGTTTTCAGCTATATTTCGAGCCACGCCTCCAACGCTTTCGGTTACTTTCGCAGGATTTGATGTACCTAATTGCACGTTTCCTTCAATTGCAAACTTTCGGTCGACGTTAGCACCACCAATTGTGATAACTTGGTTTTTCTCTGGTAATACATATGCACGTCCCATAATTTCTCCACGCTTTATTAATGCAGAAATGATATTGGCAAGTGCAGGTCTCGACATTCCAAGCTGCTCCGCCATTTCTTGCTGCGATAAAAAAGGATTTTCCTTAATCAATTTGAAGACTAATTTTTCTTTTTCATTCAATAGTCTCACCTCGAATCAAACATTTGTTTAAATTATAAACTTTTGTTTTATCGAAGTCAAAAATAAAATGAAAAACCTTGGTAGTTTAGAATGGAATATTTGGCTAAAATAGAAATATATACTTTGGAATAGAAAAGGGCTTCATAAAAAGTTTAAAACCTTTTTATGAAGCCCTTTTTTTATTCTGTAATTACTTGTCCATCTTCATTTATACGAGGTTGTACAAGTACCTCAACACGACGGTTCTTTGCACGGCCTTCTTCAGTATCATTTGATGCAATTGGATTAAATTCACCATAACCTTTTACACTAAAGTACTTAGAATCTAATTCAGCATTACTTCTAATGATCTCTTTCATAAAGTTGACCGCACGCATGACAGATAAGTCCCAGTTTGAATCAAATTCACTTGTTTGAATCGGTACATTATCCGAGTGACCTGTTATGACGATATTACGAGGAGGATCAAACATTAAGAGCTGGGATAATTCATCGGCAATTGACTTATACTCTGGCTTTACCTTTGCTTCACCCATATTAAATAACACACTATCCCGAATCGTAATTAACAAACCTTCATCCGTCATTTGCGTTTCGAATTGCTTTTCAAGCTCATTCACGGCAATAAATTCGTCCACACGATTTTGCGCTTGTTGTAATGCTTGTTGGTCTTGCATATATTTTGAAACTCCAGATTGAATATTTGTTTCTGAACCGTTTGGTGTTTGAATAACAGCTGGGTTATCCATAACCCCTGTACCACTTGTAAAAACTTCATTAAACACAGAAGACATTTTTTCTAATTTCGCTTGATCGACTGTACTTGAAGCAAATAATACGATGAATAAGGCTAATAATAACGTTAGAATATCCGCATAAGGAACTAACCAAGATTCATCAATATGTTCCTCGTGCTTCTTTTGTCTCTTATGCTTCTTTGCCAAGGCCACCCGCCCCGCTTTCCGTAATTTGCTTACGTTCTTCCATCGTTAAGTAAGAAGCTAGTTTTTGTTCGATTACACGAGGGGCTTCACCTTCTAGTACAGATAAAATTCCTTCGATCATCATTTGCTTTTGCTTCACTTCTACAGAAGATTTACGTTTCAGTTTGTTGGCAAATGGATGCCATAACACATAACCTGTGAAGATACCAAGTAATGTTGCGACAAAGGCAGCGGAAATGGCATGTCCTAATTTATCGATATCTGACATATTTCCTAATGCTGCGATTAGACCAATTACCGCACCGAGTACCCCTAAAGTCGGGGCATATGTACCTGCTTGTGTAAATATACCAGCTCCACTTATATGACGATCTTCCATTGCTTCGACTTCTTCTGTTAATACATCACGAATGTAGTCTGCATTTTGACCATCGATGGCAAGTGTTAGACCATTTTTTAAAAATGGATCTTCAACTTCTGAAGCTTTACTCTCAAGCGCCAATAAACCTTCACGACGAGCTAAATCGGCCCATTGCGAAAACATTTTAATTAAATCAATATCACTCGCTAATTTTGTTTCTGTGAATAAAATTTTAAAAAGCTTTGGAACTCGTTTTAATTCCTTCATTGGGAATGCAATTGTTACTGCGGCAATCGTACCAAAGATAATGATTAGAATTGCGGCAGGGTTAGCTAATGCTGATAGCGATACACCCTTTAAAACCATCCCGGTTAAAAGTGCGGCGAATGCAATAATTATCCCAACAACTGATGAAATATCCATATGTAGTACCTCCAATTACTCTGTCTATTTCTTATTTCGGTCTATTTAACTTTTTATTAACTTCCTATACACTAGTATAAAGGCATTTATTTTTTTTTTCGATGCATTATTGGGTTTTTATGTACTTAGCACCAATTTTGATTATAATGCATCAAAAATGTCCATTTTTTTAAGACAATAATTGGAGGAATGATTCAAATGAACTTGGAATTTGAAAGAAATTTAACAAAATATGCCGAATTGGCAGTAAAAATCGGTGTAAATATTCAGCCTGATCAATACTTATACATTGCAGCCTCAATCGAATCCGCACCTTTTGTACAAATTGTTACAAAAATGGCATACGAAAATGGTGCAAAAAATGTTTTTGTCGATTACTCAGATGATCAAGTAACACGTACACGCTATGAATTAGCCCCAGAAGATTCATTTGATTTCTTCCCACCATGGAAAATCCAAGAGCGTGAATGGTTAGCAGAGCAGGGTGCCGCCTTTATGAGTATCGTCTCTCAAAGTCCCGATTTACTTTCTGGTATCGATTCTAATCGCATTGCCTCATTCCAAAAAGCAGCTGGGACTGCATTAAATAAATATCGCCAATACGTCCAATCAGATAAAATTAGTTGGACAGTTATCGCTGCGCCTTCTAAAAAATGGGCCAATAAAGTGTTTTCAAACCTGCCTGAAGGAGAACAGGTAGATGCTCTTTGGAGTGCTATTTTCAAAGCAACCCGCTCTGACTTAGAAGATCCTATACAGGCTTGGGCAGATCACAATAATAACCTACATGAAAAAGTAGATTATTTAAATGAAAAGAACTATACAAAACTACATTACACTGCTCCTGGTACAGATTTAACAATCGAATTGCCTAAGGGCCATTTATGGTGTGGTGCTGGTAGTGTCAATGAAAAAGGCGATGAATTCATGGCCAACATGCCAACTGAGGAAGTTTTCACTGTTCCGCATAAAGATGGTGTAAACGGGTATGTATCTAGTACAAAACCATTAAGTTATGGTGGTAACATTATCGACAACTTTAAAATTACATTTGAAAATGGTCGTATCGTGAATGTTGAAGCAGAACAAGGCGAAGATGTATTAAAAAAATTAGTGGCAACTGATGAAGGCTCTCACTATTTAGGTGAAGTCGCACTTGTACCATTCCACTCACCTATTTCACAATCAAATATTTTATTCTATAACACATTATTCGATGAAAATGCTTCAAATCATTTAGCCATTGGTAGCGCATATGCATTTTGTATAGAAGGTGGCAAAACAATGTCACGTGAAGAACTTTTAGAAAATGGCTTAAACCAAAGTATTACACATGTTGACTTTATGATTGGTTCAGCTGAAATGAACATCGATGGTATTACAGATGGCGGAAGTTCAGAAGCAGTATTCCGTAACGGAAATTGGGCCTTCTAAATTCCATTTAGTTTTCAATTTGTCGCCATATTTTCCAAGATTTCTTCCTTTTTTACACAAATTGCTCTACAATGTTCCAAATTGTTAGGTTATAATTATGTAATGATTCTTATTATTTAATAGAGAGGAGTTATTACAATGTTTGATCACCATTACCCAGTTTTATCGAATTACTATACATTAGTATTCGGATTTTCAATCGTAATTATGGTATGTTTAGTTATGTTCATCCAATATTTACGTATGGGCTTACATTCTCACGATTCTGTTGTAGTAGATTCAAAAGAAGCAGCATTTGCTTCAAATGAAAAAGCAAAAGATGGTCAACATCATCATTAATTTTTTCAACCGCTAAAATTTAGCGGTTGTTTTTTTTTGCTTCATTGAATCGGAAGTTCTCCTTATTTTCATAGTGATTCCTTTTAAATATGCTAATTAGTTTGAATTATCTAAGTAATGTTCTAAAATGAATTTAGCAACGAAAGGGGTAACTTACATGACTTCATTACAAGATATTTTAAAATTCAATGAACAATTCGTTTCTGAAAAGCAATATGAAAGCTATATTACAACTAAATATCCAGACAAAAAAATTGTTATTTTAACTTGTATGGATACAAGACTGGTTGAATTATTACCAAAAGCACTGAACTTACGTAATGGGGACGTAAAAGTAGTAAAAAGTGCTGGAGCAATCGTCAATCATCCGTTCGGTGGGATAATGCGTAGCTTACTTGTCGCTGTATATGAATTACAGGCAGATGAAATTTATGTAATTGGTCACTATGATTGTGGTATGAGTGCTGTCGACCCTAATTTAATGATTGAACACATGCTTGAGCGTGGTATTAAGCAAGAAACACTTGATGTGATCAATTTTGCTGGAATGGATTTAAAAGAATGGTTACGTGGTTTTGGCGATGTCAAAACCAGCGTTCTAAAAAGTGTCGACTTAATTCGCCGCCATCCATTAGTTCCAGTTGGTGTACCTGTACATGGTCTTGTTATCGATCCAGGGACAGGGAAACTTGATTTAATTACAAATGGCATTGAAATTTCTGATAACAAATAATTCTTATAAAAAATGGGCGAAGAGGCTTCAATAATAAGCTTCTTCACCCATTTTTAAAATTTGTTGCGAAATTCACTTTGCAACATGGCATACATATAGTGGTCTACCCAAGCACCATTAATAAATAATAACTCTTTTAACAACCCTTCCTGTGTGAAACCAGACTTCTCTAATACTTTTACAGAAGCTATATTTTGAGGTGATACATAGGCTTCGATACGGTGAAGGTTTAATGTTTTAAAAGCAAATTGTAATATGAGCTGTACCGCTTCTGTTGCAATCCCGCGCCCAAGAAAATTTTGATCGATAGAATAACCAACAAAACCACTTGAATATGGTAAGCGTTTTATCGAATAAAGTGAAATGTATCCGATCAATTGTTGTGAAGGGTTATCATATATTCCGAATGAAAATTCTCGATTTGCTTGTAGTAATTGTAAGCCTTCTAAAATCTTTTGACGCTGTGTTTCTTCTGTATAAAATTCATCACGATGTAGTGGCTCGTGGATTGACCAGAAAAATTTATTGTCCAAGAGTAACTTTGCAAGTGCCTTTGCATCCGCTGGTGTAAACGTACATAATGAACATTGTTGCCCAATAAGTCGAACCATTGGATCCTCCTTTTTTTGAAAAAGCTTCAATAAGCCTTTCATTGTCATTCACCTACAATAATCCAAGCAAACATAACTTGTTATTTTGAGTTTTTCTTATTCGATTTTTTAGTAGCTTTTATTTCGACCATTTCTTCATCAGTAGCTACCTCTTCCTGATTTCCAATAATATTCGTTAACTGTAATCTGCGACGAGCTACTTCCTTTTCAATATGCGCAATGATCTCTTTTAAAACTTGTATGCGTGCATACAATTTATCATTCCCTGGAATCAAACACCATGGTGCATTCTCTGTATCCGTTTTTGCGAACATTTCGTCTGCCGCTTCGCTGTATAAATCAAATTTATCACGATTACGCCAATCTTCATCTGTTAATTTCCACGATTTATATGGATCAGAAGCACGGTCATTAAAGCGTTTTAACTGTTCTTCTGAATCAATATGAATCCAGAACTTAATGACAATATAGTCTTCGTCTGTTAATTGCTGTTCGAAATCATTAATTTCATTGTAAGCGCGTTTCCATTCCTCTTCACTTGCAAAACCTTCAATTCGTTCTACTAAAACACGGCCGTACCAAGAACGGTCGAAAATAGCGATTTGTCCATGTTGAGGCAACTTTCTCCAGAAGCGGTGCATGTAATGATAACGATCTTCGTGTGGCTGTGGTGCAGAAATAGGATGCACGACTAAACCACGTGGGTCAATGCGCTCTGTTAAACGCTTAATAGCGCCCCCTTTACCCGCTGCATCCATGCCTTCAAATGCTAAAACTAAGCCTATTTTATTATTAAATAAAAATTGTTGAGCATTTAACATTTCGTATTGTAATACTTTTAATTTTTTTTTATACATCTTTTTGTCTAATTCCAACGATAAATCCAAGTCTTTTAATTTCTTCATAATGTACACCTCTCTACAATTTGTTACTACCTATTTTACTTTAAAGTGTATATAAATGGTAATTGGTGTTTGTTCATTATTGTAAGTTACTTGATACTATATGCTTTTTTATGAAAAATAATAAAAAAAAACGTGGTGACCATATAAAAATGGTCCCACGATTGATTTTAATTAGTCTTCTAAAGAAGTTAAAATAATTGGTTTATCTTTTGTAACGATAATTGAGTGTTCAATTTGTGCTACTAATGATTTATCTGGTGTAACGAATGTCCAACCGTCACCTGATTCAATGATGTGTTCTGCTTTTGCTGAAATGAATGGTTCTACCGCTAAAACCATACCTTCCTTCATGATTGTTGTATCCCAAGCATCATAATAGTTTAATACATGGTCTGGTGAATCATGTAGTGATTTACCTAAACCGTGGCCTGTTAAATTCATAATAACTTTTAAGTCATTTGCATGCGCTTCACGTTCTACTGCTTTACCGATTTGGTTTAATTTTGAACCGGCTTTTACTTTTGTCATTGCACGATCAAAAGAAGATTTTGCTACGGCACAAAGTTTTTCTTTGTCTTCATAGCCTTCACCGACTACGAATGAAATACCTGTATCTGCAAAGTAACCGTCTAAAGAACCTGATACATCAATATTTACTAGGTCTCCTTCTTGAATCACTTTGCTGCCTGGCATACCGTGAGCAACTTCATGGTTTACTGAAATACATGTATAGCCAGGGAAATCATATTCAGCCTTTGGACCTGAAATAGCCCCTGCTTCTGCAAACATGCGACCAGCAATTTCATCTAATTCTTTCGTCGTAATGCCTGGAACCGTTGCAGCTTTCATCGCTTCACGGATTTCAGCACAAATACGGCCGATTTTTTTAAATGCTTGAATTTCTTCTTGAGTTGTAACAATCATGTTAAACTTCCTTCCTCATTAACAATATCTATTATTAACTATATCACACTTAAAAAATGTTGTAAGGGTTGAAGCCTTTTATCAATTCATTGCTTTATGTGGCGAATATTGGAATAATTTATCAGTGTTTTATTTTTCATTTATTATATGTAGTTGCTCAAAAAAGTTCCTACGAATTGATTGAAACAATTTCACTAAGTAATTTAACGTAAAAAAAGCTCCCCAAAAGTTTCGTTACTTTTAGGTAGCCCTCTATTTATTTTTTTACTGTTTGCAATAATTGTGGTGCTGATGTAAATAATAATACCGCGACAACTGCTGTTACAATTGTTGCTGGTAACATAAATGAGCCATTATAAATAATTGAATATGCCCATACATTATCATCGCCAGCGTATTCTTTAAAGAAAATAACACCCGCTAATAAATGTGAGATAAAGCGTAGTACACCGCCGATGAGTGCTCCTAGTACAATATAAAAGGTCATTTTCTTTTTATTTAATGCTTGTGTGGCTAATAATAACGGCTTGCGGACAATCGCAGCTAAGCCAACTACTGTAAAAGCAAATCCGTAATCAAGGATTGCTTGTAGCCAGTGCACAATAAATGCGCCAAACATCATTTGCATGACCCCAATAAGTAATCCTGTTACAAGGCCAGCTGATAATCCCCAACGAATCGCCATTAAAATGATTGGGACCATAACAAAACTTATCGAACCACCCTGTGCCCACAATTTAAATGAAAATTGGTCTAACACAAGGCCGATAGCAGCAAATATCGCTATTTCTACCATCATTAATAATCTCTTTTTGTTCATAACAATGCTCCTCTCTTTTTTCGATGCCGAAGATAAGAAGGAATAGAAATCAAAAAAACGACAATCAGGACAAAAGCCTGACCATCGTTTGAATAGTCGGTTTCTATCCACATCCCTACGCAAGTGTTAACTTACAGGTTCAAAGAGTCAGCGCAAATCCGTGCGCAATCTCAGCCGACTATCTCGGCTCCCCTTGTGGTACATCTAAATTATTATTGTTTGAACATGCCCATTGTACCGAATTCTTATAAAAGATTCAACATTTAAAATGATGAAGTTAATTTTGAAACTTCTTATTAAATCATTTCGTATAAAAGGAAAAGGAGTGATTTATTATGGATCAATCGAAGGGACTAAGTGCAATAAATTATTTGAGCTTTTATTTTGTTCCATTTGTTTTTCCGTTAATTGTCTTTTTCATATCGAAAGAGCCCTTCGTTAAACATCATGCAAAGCGTGCTTTTGTTTCTCACCTTATTCCTATAATTTTTGGTATTATTTTTGCTATTGTCTTTGTAGTTTCTATTTTTTCGGTAGAGTCACGTATATATAGCGATGAGCTTTCCTCGGGAGACATTTTTACGGGTCCATTTTTAATTACATTGGCTAGTTTTCTTATCGTAACGGTCATCATTGCAATTTGGAATTTAGTACAGGCTATTAAAGTACTACGTTGATGTTTACCAAAGCTTTACTAATGGGTATATTTTTAATACGATTGTGAAGTATTAAGGAGTGGGAGATATGAACTTCAGTAAAATTATTAAAACAGCAATTAAATATGGCCCGATTGTATATCCAATCATAAAAAAAGTACTTAATAACAAATCTAAAACAAAAGTAACTAGTACACCACGCTCTCCTAAGAGATAACTGAAAAAGGAACTTCTGAATAGTCTTTCAGAAGTTCCTTTTTCTTATTTCACTATAATCTCTGTTTTACTATGTCCTTCTTTTAGCTTGTGAACCTGTAAGATTGCTGGCATAGCAGCTTTCAATTCTGCCACGTGGGAAATGACACCAATCAATCGTCCACTTTGCTGCAAGTCAATTAAGATATCAATTGCTCTTCGCAATGATTCTTCATCTAAAGTACCGAAACCTTCATCGATAAACATCGTATCAATATGCACACTACCTTGTACACTTTGGATAACATCAGCCATCCCTAATGCAAGCGCTAATGAGGCATTGAATTTTTCGCCACCTGACAAAGTTTTCACATCACGTGTTTGACCAGTATTGCTATCAAATACATCGATACTTAGTCCACTTTGTGCATTACCTTCTTTTCTTCCTGTCGATTTCAAGAAATATTGCCCGTTCGATAAAATACGAAGACGCTCATTTGCTGCATGTGTTACTTTTTCTAAATAGCCAATTTGAGCAAAACGTTCAAAGGAAATTTTTGCTTCATTTTGACCTCGAATTAAATCATACACATGCTCCACCTGCATTAATTTTGATTTATAGTCTTCAATTTGTTCCGCTACCTCTGCTAAATTTTGCTCAGTTGACTGACATTGTGCGACGTAAGATTCTGCTAGTTTGTAATCCGCATAATGTTTTTCAACTTGTTCATCCAATTCATTAATTTGTTGCTGCCAAGAAGTTAAATCAACGAGGGTTTTGTTTTCAAGTTGCGGTATATCTTCTGCAATTTGAACCGTTAATGTATGCAAATTTTGTTTGAATTGCTCAATCGCTTGGCGAATTTTCTGTTGTTCTGTTGTATCCAATAGCGCACGTCGATAACTTTCTACGTCAAAATCTGCATTTAATAAGGCTGTTTTAAATATTTCAACTGACGTACTCTCATGCTGTTGTTGTTCTTCTACACGACTTTTTGCATGTTGTAAATTAACGGCACTTGTTTTCTCATCTAACTGAGCCTGTTGTAAGCGATGTGCTGCAATTTCGATTTGTTGCTTTAGTAATTGATACTTTTGCTGCTCTTGTAAAAGGGCTTGTTGCACCTGTTCGACAGTATCAAACTGCGGCATTAGTGATTTTTCACTCTGCTCTAGCTTCCCTTTTTCTTGAGCAACCTTCGTATTAATTTCTGTTACATAATTGCGGCCCTTTTCAAGTCTTACTTGGACAGTTTCTAACTGTTGCGTCAGCTCTTCAGACTTTTGTTTTTCTTGCAATAATTGTTGCTGCTGTTGTTTGATCTGTTGTAAATCATTTGCCAATTGGTCGCGACGTTCTACATAAAACGCAAGCTGTTCAAGTGATAATTCGTCTTCTAACAGTTGATTTTGCTTTGATTGAAGTATCGTTACATCCATCTCTAACTTTGAATGTACCTGATAATAACTTTGCATTGCGAGTTGTGCTTCTTTACGTAGTTCTTCTACTAAATGTTCTTCTACATCGGCTGTTTCTTTATTATGGATGGCTGGGTGCTCGAAGCTACCGCATACCGGGCAAGCTTCACCTTCGTGTAAAGTCGCTGCTATAAATGCCGCTTGATTGCTTCGAATTTGTGCTTCTACTTTTGCTAAAGCTTGTTGGGCTTCATCCGCTTTTTGCTTTTTACTTTGGGATTCGAGTGTTAACTCACGAACACTTGCTTCATATTGAAGTGTTTCCTGAACAAGCTCTGCTTTTTTAGCAAATTGATCATGCTGCTCATAAACGGTTTGATATTGAGAAATTTCCTCCATCAATTGTTTTACAGAGTTTAATTGCGTTTTATGTTGAGCCTTCAATGTTTTTTCATCTTCTGTAAGCTGATTAAATAGCAGCTCACCCTTTTGTTGCTCCTTCAATAACGCTGCTACATTTGTTCGTAGTTGTGTAATAGACTCGTAAATAGGAACGATTTGCTCTAGTTGCGAAATATTTTTTGTATAGGTTGCGAGTAACGGTTCGTTTTGACGTTGTTCGTCATCCGCTACCTTTGCCATTTGTAACTGCTGTAATGCCGCGCTATTTTCGAAAGAAGACTTATCAAATACTAATTTGGCTAATTTATGTTGTTCCTGCGCCTTTATATATTCACGTTCAATTGGTTCAATTAAATTTGCTTTCATTGCTAGTTCAATACGTTGTTGTTGCTCATCAAAATATAGTTGTTGCTGTTTTAACTCAGCAAGCTGCAATTGACGTTGTTGGAATTTTTCAATTCGTTCATTTAATAACTTTTGCTCACTATAGGATTCATTTTGAACCTTTAATTTTTGCTTTAACTGTTCATAGCTTTCATGTAATTGTATAGATTGTTGTTTATAAAACTGTTGTTCAATTGTTAACGCTTGTTCTACCTGATACATATTAATAACATCACTATTAATAATTAAAAATAACTCTGATTCCCGTTCAGGTAAGCGTGTTTTAATGTCATAAATTAAATGCTCTTGCTGTGATTTAGCTTGATCAAACATTTTTTCAGATATTCGCTTTTTATCACGCAAAATTTCCACCATTTTTGTGAAGCGTTCTGTTTTAAAGATTTTCCGGAAAATCTCTTCTTTATGCTTGGACTCCGAAGTAAGTAACTTTTGAAATTCCCCTTGTGGTAGCATCACAATTTGGTTGAATTGCGATTGTGTCAGGCCTATAAGCTCTTCTACTTTGGACTGTACGAGCTTAACTTGGAATTTTTCAACAGCTGGCTCATTGATTCCACCTGTAATATCATAAAATTCACGTTTTGCTCCTGCACCGTCATGTCCAAATTTACGCCAAATGCGGTATATACGATTGCGTACTTCAAAAATTAATTCAACCTCTGTATCCACCGTAATATCTGCAAAATCACTACGTAAAAAGGATGATTTTTCACGGTCTTCTCCACTACCTGTATCATAAAGAGCGAACGTAATGGCATCGAATATTGTCGTTTTCCCTGCACCAGTAGAACCTGAAACAACAAAAATACCATGTTCATGTAGCTGAGTAAAATCAATAACTTCCTTATCCTTGTATGGACCAAATGCGGTCATCGTTAATTTTAATGGCTTCACATTACTTCACCTCCTGCATTTCACGTTCGCTATCAACTAGTTGCTGTAATACTTCGTTATATATCGCTTTTGTTTCATCACTTAATGATTGTCCTGTCATTTCTATATAAAATAATTCGAATAATTCCGAGTCATCCATTTGGACGCGACTCATCGTTGTCGTTTGCTGCTCGATTTGACGGTAAACAGCTGTTCGCTCGATATGCAATGCATTCGGATAAACAGTGCGCACTAATTCAACGGCACCTTTTACGTAATTTTCATCGGATAATTTTACAAATACATAGTCTTCATTGCGTGGATGTTGTTGGATTTCATCTAAAGTACCTGTGACGATACGCATTTCTCGTATCGGAGTTAATAACCTTTTTTCAAGCTTAACGTTGCCTGTTTTATCTAACTCCACAATTAAAAACCCTTTTTTATGTGTTACTTCCGATTCCGAATATTTTAGAGGTGAACCAGCATATTGAATGGTTTCATTTCCAACAAAATGTGCTTGGTGAAGATGCCCTAATGCGGTATAGCAAAACGGCTCAAACAACGCTGAATTTATGCATTCCGTTCCACCAATCGTCAATTTACGTTCGGAATCACTCGTATTGGGCTCAGGCATACCATCTTTTGTAATAAATGCGTGCCCGACAATAATATTGCGTTTTGTATTATCTAGGTTCAGCTTGATTTGCTCAATAATTTTAGCCATTGCTGCTTCATGTGTCGTAATACTTTCATCCTCATAAATCGCTCGTACCGTAGAAGGTTCTGCAAATGGTACTAAATAAAACCGTACTTCTCCGTGTTCATCGTGCAAAATGACTGGCTCAATGGTTTTGTCTAAGTGCCCTACCATATGTAAACCACTAGCTTTCATCAAATCACTGCCAAAGTTTAAACGTGTAGCGCTATCATGATTTCCAGCGATTGCAACGATTGGTGTTTTTTCATCAATTAATATTTGCTTTAATGTTCGATTTAATAATTGAATTGCATCTGTTGGCGGCACAGAACGATCATATAAATCTCCTGCAATAATGACGACATCTGGTTTTTCTTTTTTTATCTCTTCGATAAATTGTTGCAAAATATGTTGCTGATCTACCGTCATCGAAATACCTTGTACAAGCTTTCCTAAATGCCAATCTGCTGTATGAAATATTTTCATGAAAACGCCTCCTATCTCAATTAATCATAGTGTACACGACCAATAAAAAAAAAACCACAACATACGAACGAACATTCGTGCATTGTGATTTAACGAAGTAAAGAGCACCTTCAAGTTGTAACACTTGATAGGATTACTCTTTTTTATTCGTTTATTATATTAATTAAAACGCCCAGTTGCCATTACGGAAAATTGGTTCAACTGTTCCATCCGCCAAAATACCATCAATATCCATTTCCGCGCTACCAATCATGAAATCTTCGTGCGTAATAGATGTATTAATGCCTAGCGCTTCTAGTTGACCTTTTTCTAACTCTTTACCACCTTCGTAGCATGTTGGATATGCTTCACCAATTGCTAAGTGGTTTGATGCGTTTTCATCAAATAATGTATTGTAATATAAAATATTTGAAGATGAAATTGGTGATTCGTGTGGAACCAATGCCACTTCTCCTAAATAAGAAGATCCTTCATCTGAAGCAATTAATTGTTGTAATAAATCATTACCTACTTCAGCTTCTGACTTCACAATTTTCCCATTTTTAAATGTTAGTTTGAACCCATCGATAATATTACCTTTATATACAAGTGGTTTTGTATTTGAAACAAAACCGTTCACACCGAATTTTGCAGGTAATGTAAATACCTCTTCTGTTGGCATATTGGCAATAAATGTTGTACCTTCAGGTGCTTTACTGTTACCACTCTTCCATAAGTGCTTCTCTGGTAATTCAATTGTTAAATCCGTTCCAGGGGCTGTGTAATGTAACTTCGCATATTTTTTCGTGTTTAATTGCGCTGCACGAGTTTGTAAGTTTTCAATATGTGCTTGCCATTTTGTCACA
>JAZUES010000217.1:0-22296 GCA_045640265.1 Solibacillus sp. | reverse complement strand
CCGCCACCATGTGTAATAATTAACTGGATTCCTTGTGCTTGTAATGCCTTGAAATTGCGAAAGAAGGCCTCATTAAGACCTTCTAATGTACTACCACCAAGCTTGATGACCATTTTACGAGCGGTAAGATGCGTTGATTTGAACGTAGTCATAAGTTAAATCACACCCCCATGCAAAGCCTTGCCCTTCCCCAACTTCAAGTGATACATATATTTTCACTTCAGGTTGTTTTAAAATTTCAATAAGCTCTTCTTCAGAAAATTTAATTGGCTCGCCATTTTCCACCATCGTTGTGCCACCAATTTTTATCGTAATTTTATCTGGATCAACAGTTGCACCAGAGTATCCTACTGCAGCAATAATACGTCCCCAGTTCGCATCGCAGCCGAAAACAGCGGTTTTTACAAGCGGTGAACCTACAACAGATTTTGCAATTTTACGTGCCTCTTCATCTGAAACAGCACCAGCTACTTCTACTTCGATTAGTTTTGTAGCTCCTTCTCCGTCACGTGCGATGGATTTCGCTAAATCTTCAGCCACTAAACGTAATGCAGTATAGAAATTTTCCCATTCTGGATGTGCTGGTGATAATGGCTCATTACCCGCTAAACCATTTGCCATCACGATAACGGTATCATTTGTCGATGTGTCTCCGTCAACTGTAATCGAATTAAAAGTACAATCCGTTACACTAGACAATGCTTTTTGTAACTCTTCAGAATCAATGTTGGCATCAGTCGTAATAAAGCCAAGCATTGTCGCCATATTCGGCTCAATCATCCCTGAACCTTTTGCCGCGCCAGCCACTAAAACTTCCTTTCCATCAATGATCGTGGCATATGTTGTATTTTTCATAACAGTATCTGTTGTCATAATCGCTTGTGCAAAATCAATACCGTTTTCTAATTTTGAATCTGGCTTTAATAACGTAACCCCTTTTTTCACGGGCTCCATTTTCATAATTTCACCAATCACACCGGTTGAGGCAACACCTATTAATCCAGCATCAATGCCTAATTTTTGTGCCGCTAGCTGCTGCATTTCATACGCATCTGCTAAACCTTGTTTTCCTGTACAGGCGTTGGCATTGCCTGAATTAACAATCACCGCTTGCATTTTTCTCGTGTGATAAACGACTTCCTTTGTCACTTTAATCGGTGCAGCTTGAACAGCATTGGTCGTGAATACTCCTGCCACGCTTGCCGGTACATCACTAATTAAAATTGCTAAATCTTTTTTCTTATGTTTTATCCCACAATGTACCCCCGCAGCTGTAAATCCTTTTGGCGACACGATATTTTTACTTGATAATTTTTTCATTTCAATTGTTGTAGTCATTATTAAAATCCTCCCTTTTTCTTTCGTTTTTTATATGAAATAAGGCACAAGCTGTAATCCTGTTTGCTGTGGGTAACCAAACTGTACGTTCATATTTTGAATTGCTTGGCCAGCTGCTCCTTTTACTAAATTGTCGATAACTCCAACAATTGTTGCGCGGTTTGTTCGTTCATCAAGTTTTACGTATATATCGCAGTAGTTTGAACCTTTCACACGATTCGTTCCAACCGACGATGCTTCTTGAATAACGCGTACAAAAGGGTTATTTGCATAAGTCTCTAATAAGCAAGTGACTAATTGCTTCTGCGTCACGCCTTGTGTAACTTGTGCGTAGGATGTTGCTAATATGCCACGCGTCATTGGCACAAGATGCGTATTAAAGGTAATTTTCGTATCCACATTCGCAAACATTGAAATCGCTTGTTCGATTTCTGGGATATGTTGGTGCTCATTCATCTTATAGATTGAAAGACCTTCATTAACCTCGCTGTAGTGTGAGCTTTGTGAAGGCTTATTGCCCGCACCTGATATCCCACTTTTCGCATCAATCACTAAAAAGTTTGGGTCAATAAGGTTTTCCTTAATTAAAGGTAAAAGTGAAAGTAATACAGCCGTTGGATAACAGCCAGGGTTCGCAATAAGCTCTGCGTCATGAATAGCTTGTTCATTCCACTCCGTTAAGCCATATACACTTTTTTCAACAGCTTCTTTAGGGGCAGCTGTCTTTTTATACCAAGTTTCATAGCTTGCTAAGTCCTTTAATCGAAAATCACCAGATAAATCGATCAGCTTCGGTCCCTTTCCTAATAATGGTGGGAATAAACTGCTCGAAACTCCTGAAGGTGTACTTGAAAACACAACATCATAGTTTGCTAACTTGTCATAATTAATCTTTTGCAAAGGCTGATCATATAGATTGGATAAATGCGGGAATTTATCCGAGAAGTTCACACCCTCTTCTGAAGATGTGAATAGTCCCACTTCTGTTACTTCTTTATGATTATGCAAAAATCGAAGTAATTCTAATCCGCCGTAACCTGTTGCCCCGATAATACCTACTTTCATCTTATCATCCCTTAAATTTCATAATTTCGATCATTACACTTTGAAACTTCCATACTATTTATAAAAGATAAAAATAAGTATAAGTATGAATATTTATTTAGTCAACTGTATTTTTATATAAAAACAAATTATTCTGATTTTAGTAAGCTTTTTTAAATAATATATTAAATAACACCCCTATTTTATGAGATAAATATTGTTATAGGTTCAATATTTATAAATTTCTAACAATTTAGTTATTTTCAGTTAATATCAGCGTATTACCGCATAAAATACTGTATAATAGAAATATCATAATCAGGTGGTGTGAATATGAATCATGTAAAAAATTATTACAGTATTGAATTTGAAACGAGGCATGGTAATACAATTGTTGAAGGTCCTGTTCCTTCTGAAAAATTAGCCACATATACCTTACATGAAGACTTAAAAGCGTTTCGACCTTCTCACCAACAGCATAAAGCACTTATCGATATTGCAAAATTAGAAGAAGGACGAATCATTTTAATCCGCCAAGAAAGCCTTGTCGTCGGTTATGTTACGTACCTTTACCCAGATCCATTAGAACGTTGGTCCGAGGACCGCATTCCAAATATGATTGAACTTGGTGCAATTGAAGTTATTCCAGCTTATCGAGGAACTGGTACTGGTAAAAAGCTGATTGAAGTGTCGTTTATGGATGATGCGATGGAAGATTACTTAGTTATTACAACTGAATATTATTGGCATTGGGATTTAAAGGGGACTGGTTTAACAGTGTGGGATTACCGCAATATGATGGAACGAATGATGAAGTCCGCTAATTTTGAATATTACGCGACCGATGATCCTGAGATTACGTCACATCCTGCAAATTGTTTAATGGCACGTATTGGTTCACGCGTTCAAGCTGATACACTTGAACGATTTGACAGACTTCGATTTAGAAGTCGATTCATGTATTAATTCTTATCACAAAGGGGATTGAAAAATGATTGTCGAACAAATAATGAACACCGAATTACATAAACTTCTACCAGAAAATACAGTACGCGATGCAGTTCATCTCATGCGCGATAAAAAAATCCGCCACGTTCCGATAGTAAATAAAGACAATGTAATTGTTGGAATCGTAACAGAACACGATATTAAAAATGCATTACCATCTTCATTGCGAGATGAGCCGAACTCGACAGTTTATGACGCATCCATTGAAAGTATTATGACAAAAAATCCAATTGTCGGACATCCTTTAGACTTTGTCGAAGAAATTGCATTAACTTTTTACGAATCAAAAATTAGTTGCATTCCCATTGTCTCGGTAGGAGAACTTGTGGGCATTGTCACAACATCTGATTTACTCTATACGTATATTGAATTAACTGGAACGCATCAACCTAGTTCAAAAATTGATATCCGTGTAGCTGACCGACCTGGAATGCTCTATGAAATCACAAAAATATTTTATGATAACCACGCCAATATTTTAAATATCTTAATTTATCCAGATGGTGACAATGAGAACTCTCGTATATTAAGTGTCCGTTTACAAGTAATTAATCCACTAAGTATTATTGAAGACTTGCGCCATCAGGGCTATGACGTCCTATGGGCAAACCTACCTGGCGTAACTCTATGAAAAAAGCTGTTTTTGTCTATTCGCCAGACCAACTTAATTACAAATTTTCGGACACACACCCGTTTAATCATAAACGACTACACTTAACAATCGATTTACTAAAAAATATTGGTGCACTAACGGATGATGATATTATCCCTGCACGTATGGCAACTGATGAAGAAATCGCATTAGTACATGATCCTAAATATATTGAAATCGTGAAATTGGCCGGCCTTGGGGAATTAACCCAGCAACAAGGGGAACCTTATGGAATCGGAACAGAAGACACACCCATGTTTCCTAATATGCATGAAGCAAGTGCCCTACTCGTTGGTGGTACCTTGCAAGCTGTTGATTATGTTTTACAAGGCAAAGCTGAGCACGCACTCAATTTAGGTGGTGGTTTACATCACGGTTTCCGAGGGCGAGCTTCAGGATTTTGCATTTATAATGATAGTAGCGTAGCCATTAAATATATTCAGCAAAAATACGGTCTTCGTGTTTTATATGTAGATACGGATGCACATCATGGAGATGGTGTACAATGGTCATTTTATGATGATCCTAACGTGTGCACATTATCTATACATGAAACAGGGCGTTATTTATTCCCTGGGACAGGCAATATTACAGAGCGTGGAAATGGTGCAGGATATGGCACTTCGTTTAACTTTCCAATTGATGCCTTTACAGAAGACGAAAGCTTTTTAGAGGTATATGAGCAATCGATGCGTGAAGTATTTGAATTTTTCAAGCCAGATGTCGTGTTAACTCAAAATGGAGCGGATGCCCATTATTTTGACCCATTAACACATCTGTATGGCACCATGAATATTTATAAAGAAATTCCGAAGCTCGCGCATAAGCTTGCTCATGAATATTGTGATGGACGTTGGATTGCTGTTGGTGGTGGGGGATATGATATTTGGCGTGTCGTACCTCGTGCTTGGTCCTTTATTTGGACAGAAATGACTGATCAAAAAGCACCAACAGGAACATTACCACAAGCTTGGCTCGATAAGTGGCAACCACAATCACCTGTTCCATTTATCCCTACTTGGGAAGACCCAAAGCCACTTTATGAGGTTGTTCCACGGAAAGAAGAAATTCAAGAAAAAAATGCACAAATGCTTGAAAAGGCATTACATATGGTTCGAGCAGAAAAAAATAATTTATAGTATTTCGTTTCGCTATACAATCTTTAGCCACAATGATTGTATAGTTTTTTTATAAATATCCAAGAAAGGCATTAAAGATATATTTGATGTAATATAATGGTTATATTATATTTATTTGGAGGTTTTTAAATGTATAAACATATTTTACTTGCTGTAGACGGTTCTGAAAATTCATTCCGCGCGGCACAGGATGCTGTAAAAATCGCTTCAAAGGAAACAATAATCGAATTAATTTCAGTAATTCCAGCAGAAGGTATTACTACTGAAATAACTCACGCTGGTACACTTGATAATTTCGAAGCAAATCACCGTCAGAAATTCGCAAAAGAAGAAACGTTCGTTAACGAAAATCATCCGAATGTAAAAGTAACAATAGAACATGGTCCCGCTGGTCGAATAATTTCAAACTATGCTAATAAAAATGGTGTAGATTTAGTTGTAATTGGCTGCCGCGGCTTAAATCCAATGCAAGAAATGGTATTTGGTAGCGTTAGTACGTATGTAACGAAAAATGCTAATTGCTCAACTTTATTAGTAAAATAAATTATTAACATATGAAAACGCCATTTTCTAACAAGAAAAATGGCGTTTTTCACGATTATTTACTGGAATCTCTCAATTCAATACGGTGTGGTAAAATAACACTTCGTTCTTCTACTTCTTCTTTATTCATGTACTTCGTCAATAAACGCATTGCGACAGCACCAATATCATACAAAGGTAAAACAACGCTTGTCAGTTGAGGACGTACCATTCGTGCTAGTTTTGAATTTTCAAAGCTAATGACTTCTACATCATTAGGCACATTTTTACCACTATCTTGAACACCATGAACAATTCCAATTGCTAATTCATCATTCCCTACAAAAATCGCAGTTGGCGGATTTTGTAATTTACTTAAAGTTGTCCAACTATCTAAACCGGTATCATATGAACCATCACCTGAGACAATTAAAGCTTCGTCTACATCAATACTTGCCTTTTGTAATGCATCCTTATAAGCACTTAATTTATGTTGTCCATTCACTGTATATTGCAACGGTCCTGAAACGAACGCAATACGCTTATGGCCATTGACAATAAACTGCTGAATGGCTTCAAGAGTTGCTGTATAATAATCAATATTTACAGAGGCTACTTTTTTAGTCGCACTCACCGAGCCTGCTAGAACAATTGGTACGGGACATGCTTCAACCATTCGTTGAATATTTTCCGTAACTTCCTCACTCATCATCACAATACCATCCACTTGTTTTCCTAACATCGTATCAAGTAATGTCAGCTCTTTTTCTTCATTTTGATCACTGTTCGCTAAAATAATATTATAGCGATACATTGTCGCAATATCTTCAATACCGCGCGCTAGCTCAGCATTTAAATTATTCGAAATATCAGGGATGATGACTCCTACTGATGTTGTTTTTTTACTCGCTAAACCACGTGCTACAGCATTCGGTCGGTATTCAAGTCTTTCGATGACTTCTAATACCTTTTTTCTTGTTGTTGGCTTTACATTTTGGTTACCATTCACTACACGTGATACTGTTGCCATCGATACATTTGCCTCACGTGCAACATCATAAATTGTGACAGTCAAAAAATCTCCCCCTTTTCATTGCTCATTCATCTACGCAATTTTCTCATTCGGATTTCCGAATTTATGTATAACCTAATCATATAATACTTTCATTTCCATTTTCAATCTTAAACCGAGTGAATCACTCGAATTTTCGATATTTCATTAAAAGTTCATAGTTTATTCGCATTTAAAAAAGGCTGCTTAAAAAGTGAAGTACTTTTTAAGCAGCTTTTACAATTAATTTGAACCGTCTAATATTTTTTGTTGCAAGTTTAAATACATTTCGATTTCTTCATCTGATAATGCTGAGAAAAGATTGAAATAAATTTCATTGCCCACTTGATTTGCAACTTTCAAAGCTTCGAGCCCTTTGTCTGTAATACGAAGGTGAATCGTGCGTCGATCATTGTCGTCATATACCCGTTCTACTAATTCAGTTGCAACAAGTTTATTGGCAATGCTAGTCATAGCACCTTTTGTATAGCCAAGCACTTCCGCTAATTCAACCTGTTTTTTTTCTCCCTTTAATTTCAACTCTAGTAGTACTAAAATTGGAGAAATTCCGATTGGATATGGAAATTTTCTTGTAAAACGGACAATGTTCTCGTTATTCATTTTCTCAATCATATGAATCAATTGAAAAATATTTGGATGTTCCATTTGAAAAACCTATCCTTTACTATCGATTTTAACGTAGCTTAATCGCTCCACCATCAACCATTTTATTGTGAATCCGAACTTGCTAAGAATACCGCTACACGACCAATATCTTGCTGCTTGCATTAAATAAAATGTTGGGTAAAATCCTGTATTAAATGATAAATCTAAATGCGCTTGCGTCGTATCAACTAAAGGAATTTGACGTGATGCGTGTGCGTTATTTACTAACACATCTAGTTTACCGTATTTTTTGTAACTTGCTCTACTAATTTCGGTAAATTTTCGCGATCTGTTAAATCCGCTTTTATAAACATTGAATTTGGAGAAAAGGCTTGTAACTACGCTTCCATTGTTTTTACCATACCACTACCACCGGGCGCCACCTGTATCATTTTTTCGTAGCAAATTAATCCTTGTTCATTATTATCAGTAATGATTACTTTCATACCTTGGTTAGCACACGATTTTCTGTTCCATCATTGATATTCAATTTAAAAGAAAAAACTCCTCAAGTATTTTAGTACTTAAGGAGTCAGGTTACTTATTTTGATACTTCATATTGCTTCATGAATTTTAAAATTTCATCATAGAAAGCATTGAACGTTGGAATATCCATTTGTTGTTGTTGGTCAGATAATGCGATTGATGGATCTGGATGAACCTCTGCCATTACCCCATCTGCACCGATAGCAATTGCTGCTTTCGCACAAGGTAATAATAAATCACGACGACCTGTAGAGTGCGTTACATCTACCATGACTGGTAAGTGCGTTTCTTGTTTTAAAATTGGTACAGCTGAAATGTCTAACGTGTTACGCGTAGCTCTTTCGTACGTACGAATACCACGCTCACAAAGGATAATGTTTTCATTTCCTTTTGACATAATGTATTCTGCTGCATGAATGAATTCATCGATTGTTGCTGCTAAACCACGTTTTAATAGTACAGGTTTGTTTGTTGCCCCTGCTGCTTTTAATAATTCGAAGTTTTGCATATTACGTGCACCGATTTGAATAACATCGATGTAATCAAGTGCATGGTCTAAATCAGATGGTGTTACGATTTCTGTAATAACACCTAATCCGTATTCTTTTGAAACCTCTTTTAAAATCTTTAAGCCTTCTAAGCCTAGACCTTGGAAATCGTAAGGTGATGTACGTGGTTTGTATGCCCCACCACGAATTAATTTTAAGCCTTTTTCTTGAATAGAAGCCGCTACAGCTGCTACTTGTTCGTATGATTCTACTGCACAAGGTCCGAATACAAAAGAAGGTGCCCCTGTACCAATTAGCTCATTATTGACATTAATTACAGTATCTTCTGACTTTTTCTTACGTGAAACAAGTAGTTCCTTTTTCTTTTCAGCTTCTAGTTGTTTTAAAGCCGTTTTGAAGATTTGTTTGAAAATAAAATCAACAGTCATTTGATTTAAAGGTCCATTATTATTTTTTTGGATTAAATCAAGCATGTGACGTTCGCGTAATGGATCATATCGATTTACGCCTTGCTTTTCCTTGATTTTACCAATTTCTTCTACGACTGTAGCACGTTCATTAATTAAACGTAAAATATCTAAATTTAAACAATCAATCTGGTTACGTAAACTTTCTAAATCTTGTTGACTCATTTTCTTGTTCCCCTCTTCCTTGTACCCGGCACTTTCAGATAAATTAAAAGTATGATACATTTTTAAGTAATAATTCTATTATAATCAACTAACGAAAGAATGTCACGTATTTTTAATTTAGCGATTCAACTCGCTAAAGTATATTGTAATAATGAATTGAAAGGAAGCGTTTTCAAATGACAAATAAATTGTTCGCTCTTGATATAGGTACGCGTTCGGTTGTCGGCATTATTATAGAACAGCATGAAGACCATTATCATGTAGCAGATATTTTAGTAAAAGAACATAAAGAACGGGCCATGGTCGATGGTCAAATACATAATGTTTTGTACGTAGCAGAACTCATTAAAGAAATAAAAAAGCAATTAGAAGAAACACATGGTCCTTTAACAAAAGTAAGTGTAGCGGCTGCAGGTCGTGCATTAAAAACGGAACAAGCCATCGTTTCAGTATCAATTAAAAACCGTCCTATTTTTACAGAGGAAGATATAAACCGTTTGGAATTACAAGCAGTTCAACAAGCACAGCAACAATTATTACAACAAAAAGAAGATGCGAAAAACAATCATTATTACTGTGTTGGTTATTCAGTGCTTTACTACCGATTAGATGGTGAAGAAATCGGAAGTTTACTTGATCAGCAAGGGGATGAAGCTTCCATCGAGGTCATTGCTACTTTCCTACCACGAGTCGTTGTTGAATCATTACTTGCAGCATTAAAACGTGCAGATTTAGAAATGGAAGCATTAACATTAGAGCCAATTGCGGCAATTAATGTTTTAATTCCACCTTCAATGCGCCGACTAAATGTCGCATTAGTTGATATTGGTGCTGGTACATCGGATATTGCAATTACCGATAAGAGTACTGTCGTTGCTTACGGCATGGTACCAACAGCTGGCGATGAAATTACCGAGAGCCTAAGTGATCACTACTTACTAGACTTCCCTGTAGCTGAGATGGCAAAACGTCAAATGAACAAAAATGATAAAATTTTGATTCAAGATATTTTAGGCTTTGATCAGTATTACCCTCGTGAGGAAGTTATACAAGCTATTTATCCTGCAATTGAAAGTTTAGCGAAGTCAATTGGCAAAGAAATTTTACGATTAAATAATCAAGTGGCACCAAAGGCAATTATGCTTGTTGGTGGTGGTAGCTTAACGCCAAACATAACCAATGAGCTAAGTAAAGTTTTAAATCTACCGCCAAATCGAGTGGCCGTTCGAGATTTAGATGCCATTCAAAATTTAACACGGGCCGAAAATATTGAAGCAACACCAGAGCTTGTAACACCGATTGGTATCGCAATTGCTGCACAAAAGGCGCCAATCCATTACATGTCATTAACGGTAAATGATCAAGTTGTGCGTTTATTTGAATTAAAAGAAATGACTGTAGGCGATGCATTTTTAGCAGCAAACATTCGTGCAAAACAACTATATGGAAAACCAGGACATGGGTTATCGATTACGGTCAATGGTCAAAGTGTGTTGGTTCCAGGTGAACACGGAGAAGCAGCTCGTATCTTATTAAATGGAGAAGAAGCTTCTACGAAGTCACAAATTAAGGGTGGCGATAAAATCGAATTGGTTGCAGGTAAAAACGGGGAGGATGCAAAAGTCAATGTCCGTGAAATTATCGACGCAGCTGCTGTAAAAACGATTACAATGCAGGACACAATGTATATATTAGAACCGAAAGTGTACGTAAACGGGGAAATAGTGAACTTAGATACAATGCTGAATGATCGTGATATTATCGTTGTTGAAATGGTTGAAACAATTGAAGATGCCTTTAAGCTTACAAACAATTTAATACATTACAATCAATTCCGTTCATATAGTATTCAGATAGATGGAAAACCTGTTTATTTACCAGAGTATTCTTCACAGCTTTTCATTAATGGTAAACCAGGAAAACTACATTATCCAGTTAAAAATGGAGATGTGATTACATTTGAACATGGTTCGTTGCCAACCGCTGATATGATTGCCAGTCATTTAAACGTATTGTTAGAAGATAAAATGATTGTGACGTTCCAAGACGAACAAGTCGAGCTTATAAAAACCGCACGAGAATTTTTTGTTAACGGTAAAGTCGTACAAGGAATGGCAACTGTTCCTAACGGCGCAACGGTAAAACTATTAGAAAAAGAAACGGGCAAATGGATTTATCAAGACGTGTTCCGTTTCTCAACATGGCAATTACCTACAACATTTAAAGGTTCCTTTACAATTCTACGTAACGGACAGCCAACAACATTCGATGCTGATATTTTTGGCGGCGATAAATTAGAAATTCAATTAACTGAACAGCCCGTACCAAGTGTATAAAATAAAAATGGCCCCCAATATCCAATATTGGGGGCCATTTTTTATTCAATTGATGAATGACGTGTAGAATTTGTTACATCTTCTACTTGCTCTATAGCCGCTACAACATCTGTCACTTCGTCTGCAGCTTCGGCTTTAAAATCCTCTAATGGTTCTTCACCTTCTGAAGAAACCGTACCATCATCATACGCTGGTGGTTGCTTTGCAGTTTTTGCCTTTACTATTTCAACGAAAGTTACAGATTGCTCTTTTAATTGGTTAGAAAGTTGAGTCGTTTTTTCCTTTGCATTTCCTGACAACTCTACACCCTTTTCTTTTAAGGTTACCGCTTGAACAGCAACATCGTTACGTAATTCACTTCCAGCTTTTGGCGCAAGTAATAGTGCCGCTGCTGCTCCTACAATTCCACCTACTAAAGCGCCAATGATAAAATCTTTCACTTGAACGGTATCCCCTCCGTAAATCGATTTATCAATTTGTGTAAAGTCTTGAGGCGATTGAACTGTTACTGTCTTTTCTGCCATAAATAGCTCCCCCTTAACAATAAATGCTTAGCCTTTATTACGTTTTAAAAAACCAAATTTAGATTTTGTCTCCATACCTGGCGGTGTTTCGTTGGTATTTGTACTTGTATAAATTACATCTTCTTGATTAATTGGTTTACGTTGTTTCCATTGATCTGCAATGCCCATTGCAACATTACTCCATTGAACAACTTGTGCAATTTTATCTTCATTTTTTTGCATTTCTGTTGAAATTGATGTCGTTATGCGTTGAACAGATGAATTTAAGCTATTCATCGAATCTCCTACACCTTTAACCGCCTGTACAACAGAATTTAGCTTTTCTGATTTATCCGAAATGTCATCTGCTAATGAATTTGTCTTCGTTAATAATGTTGTCGTTTCACGTGTAATGCCTTCCATTTGACCTTCAATACCCGCGACTGTACCTGCGATAGAATTTAATGTTTTCTTTAACGAAAACAGTGTCATCCCAATACTTACACATAATACTAGAAATCCGATTGCTGCAATTAAAGCTGCGATATAAAGTACTACTTCCATTTGATGCCCTCCTCTATCTAGTTCAATTTTAACTATTCGACATAAAATTGTATATTCCTTTTATAAATTAGAATTACACTTTTGTCCATATTTACATATTTCCCATTCACCATTTGAATAAAACAAGTATTATCGTATTATGTATTCTTATTTTAAAGAAAAACAGCTTATCCTTAACGGATTAAGCTGTTTCCTCATTATTATTTAATAATTTTTCAAAAGCATCTTGATATTTATGAATATCACCAGCACCCATAAATAAGAACACAGCATTTTTATGTTTTTTCAGATGATCAATCGTTTCAAAATGTAAAACTTCACAGCCTTCGATTAATGTACTTAAATCTTGGATTGTAAGTTCTCCTTGTTTCTCACGTGCTGATCCGAAAATATCACATAAATACGTTGCATCCGCCGCGCTTAAGCTATCCGCAAAATCTTGTAAGAATGCTTTTGTACGAGTGAACGTGTGTGGTTGGAAAATCGCAACGACTTCACGGTCTGGATATTTTTGGCGAGCTGATTGTAATGTCGCTGCAATTTCAGTTGGATGGTGTGCATAATCATCGACAATGACAACATCTCCAATTTTCGATTCAGTAAAGCGACGTTTTACACCAGCATACGTAGTTAAACGTTCTTGAACTAAGTTTGCTGGAACTCCTTCATAGTGGCAAAGTGAAATAACCGCTAATGAATTTAATACCGTATGATCGCCGAATAACGGAATAAAGAACTTGCTATAAAATTCGTTGCGTACATACACTTCAAACTCAGTACCTTCTGTTGTTTTAACAATATTACGAGCGGCAAAATCATTTTCTTGTCCAAATCCGTAATAAACAACTGGTACGTTTGCTTGAATTCTTTGTAATTGTTCATCATCACCACATGCGATAATCGCTTTATTTACTTGTAATGCTAACGATTGGAATGCACTATATACATCCTCAATATCTGTAAAGTAATCCGGGTGATCGAAGTCAATATTTGTCATTACTGCATAATCAGGATGATATGCTAAAAAGTGTCGACGGTATTCACAAGCTTCCATAACGAAGTATGATGCATCAGATTTTCCTGAACCAGTTCCATCTCCGATTAAAAATGATGTCGGCATATATCCACCAATCACATGGCTCATTAAACCTGTTGTTGATGTTTTACCATGTGCACCTGTAATGGCAATCGATGTATAGCGATTAATATAATCCCCTAAAAACTTGTGATAGCGAATAATTTCTAAGCCTAATTCACGCGCACGTACTAATTCAGGGTGCTCATCAGGAAATGCATTACCTGCAATAATTGTTAAGCCTGGTTGTATGTTGTTTTCATCAAATGTAAAAATCTCAATTTTTCGGTCACGCAAAGGTTGCTCAGTAAAATAATACGTGGCGACATCCGAACCTTGCACATACTCTCCAGAATCAAATAAAATCTGTGCAAGTGAACTCATGCCTGAACCTTTAATACCTGTAAAATGATAGCGTGTCATTATTGTTAAAACCCTCCTAGGATGCAAAGATCCCATTGAATTATCAAATCTCATCAATTTCCCACCGGTCAAACCGCTTATAGTTTCGGATTGTCCTTGCACAAAGAATTCATCAGTAAATTTGTGCAATACCAGGGACATTAACTTCATTCAATAGATAGTAAAAATCTGTTGATTGAGGTAATGAATCATTGATTAAAAGTATGCCTACATTATAGCACTAAATACACGGAACGATAATTGAACAACAATTCTAAAAATTAAAATTGCCTAGTTTGTTAGTTCTTTAGTCACCAAATTGAATAGACAAGTCTGATTCCGTAATAAAAACATCTCTCGGTTTACTACCTTTTGGCTCGGAAACGTAACCATGTTGCTCTAACATGTCAATTAATCTTGCAGCACGATTATAACCAATATGGTAGCGTCGTTGTAATAAAGAAGTTGATGCAGATCCTTGTTCAAATACAAATCGGCATACTTCTTCAAACAATTCATCTTGTTCTTCAGCTGCTTCTGTGCGCTTTAGTAACTCTTCTTGCTTGAATATATATTCAGGCTCTCCTTGTTCACGAACGAATTCAATAATTTCTTCAATTTCATCATCCGTTACAAATGTTCCTTGAATACGCGTTGGTGCGGACATACCATTGCCTAAATATAGCATATCTCCTCGACCAAGCAAGCGTTCTGCACCTTGTGAATCTAAAATTGTACGCGAATCAATTTGTGATGACACAGAGAATGCGATTCGTGTTGGAATATTTGACTTAATAAGTCCCGTAATTACATCTACTGATGGACGTTGTGTTGCTACGATTAAATGGATGCCTGCTGCACGTGCTTTTTGAGTAATTCGTACAATGCTATCCTCTACATCTTGAGGAGACATCATCATTAAATCCGCTAACTCATCAATTACAATTAATAAATAAGGTAATCTTTGGGCATACATGCCGTTTTCATCACACATTTTATTATACGCTTCGATTTTACGTGCACCACTATGCATAAATAATTGATAACGTCTTTCCATTTCCTCTACTGCCCATTTTAAAGCGGCTGTTGCTGCCTTAACATCTGTAATAACTGGGCTGACTAAGTGCGGAATATGATTAAATGGTGCTAGCTCAACCATTTTCGGATCAATTAGCATCAATTTTAATTCATTTGGATTAGCTTTATATAACAGACTGACTAAAATGGAGTTAATACAAACTGATTTTCCTGAACCCGTTGCACCTGCAATTAACCCGTGTGGCATTTTTCGTAAATCAATTGTGACTGGTTTACCCGTTAAATCTAGACCTAAAGCAGCTTCTAATGGTGAATCTGAATTACGAAAAGATTCGGAATCCGTTACTTCAGATAGGCTAACCGATCTTGAAATACGGTTCGGAATTTCAATCCCAATCGAACGTTTTCCAGGAATAGGTGCATCTATTCGAATATCTTTTGCTGCAAGTGATAGCTTAATATCGTCTGCTAAGTTTCGTACTTTACTTACCTTTGTACCGTGTCCTACTGTAATTTCAAACTGTGTTACAGCTGGACCTTGTACGATTGATTCAATTTGCGCTTGTATTTGGAAGTATGAAAGTGTTTCGACTAAATTTTCACCTTGTTCATCCATCCAATCACGGTCTTCTACCATTTCCTCTGGTGGCGCTAAATATTCAAGAGGTGGCTTCACATATGGAATCCGTTTTTTTACTGGCGGTTCTGGTTGAACGACTGGTATCTCTTCTTGATTAAGCATTTCAGGTTTATCAAGTATTACTTCAGAATCTGGTTCAACGTCTTGTTCATTTATCACTTCAACTTCAACCATTGATAGAGACTCCTGATTCACTACTTCTGCCTTTTTAATTTGCTCTATCTCATCATTTATTTCGTCAACATATGGCTCAGCTTCATCAATAATTTCCTCGGGTTCTAAAGTTCCTATCGCTACTACAGATTGTAATAATTGTTGGTCCAATTGTTCCGTTTCCAGAATTCGCGAAATTTTTTCAGGTAAAGCTATTGTAAATGCTACTGGCTCTTCTTCAATTGGTTCCATTACGACTAGTTGCTCGGTAATTTCAAAATCATCTGCTGATTGCATATTCTCTTCAATTAGCGTTTCTTCTAACTTTTCAGATGTTAGTTGATCATTTTCATGGAATTGTAGCTCATTTGAAGCGTTCACTGTCAATTGTATTGAAGCTCTTTCACTTTCTACTTCAATCGTAGACTCTTCTTCTGACTTCATTAGTTGTTCCGATTGGTCCAATTGCTCATTCACATATTTTTTCGTTAACATCTTCTCTTTATCCGATTTCAACATAACAACATTAAATGGTATGCGACTACCTGTATTATTAGTTTGTAGCGGCGCAGGTTCATTTTGCTGCTCTTGCACATTTGGTTGCTCTGTTTGTGGCATCTGCTCTACGTTCAATTGACCGATATGAATGGTTGAATTTTCAATAGTAACATGCTTTACTTGCACATCATTTAAAATTTCTGTAGGAGATGGCTCTGTAACAGCTTCTCCTGTCTGCTTTTTAAGTTGAATTTCTTGATTCTCTTTTGTTTCTACTTTTTCTGCAAAAATAAATGTCGTCTCATTATTTGGAGTTGTTTTCACTACTTCAGAGTTAACTTCTTCACCTTGTTCGGAGATTGGTTCAACAATAGGTTGCGTATCAGCAATGTTCGTTGGCTCTTTCAATGGTTCACTTATCTCAGCTACAGCCTCTTCTGATTCTTGTTGATTATCCACAAGGACTTGGTCTGTTAAATTCACAGGTACATCCACATCTTGTTCTTTTGCTGGAGGTTCTTCTTGTATAGAATCTTGTTGCTTTTCCATTAATTTTTCAATCGGTGTTGGTTTCAAAAATCCATGAACAGGTGAAGGCACTTCCGTCGGTACAAAGCGTTTCCGATTTGCTAACGGATTGATAAACTCCTGATTTACTTTACGTTCTTCACGCATTGGATTTTGCGTTAAAATTTCCTTTTCTTCTTTTGAAACAACCACTTTACGGGAATAATCATCTTCACTTCGAATAACATTTGAAAAACCACGTCCCTTACGACGACGCTCTAAAAGATCACGAATACCTGAAACTTCCCCCTCATAGTTTGGAGCTGGTACTGGCTTTTTCAAGTAATCTGGTAGTTTTAATGTTTCACTTTCTTCCTCATAATAGCGTGTCGAAGTTGGCTCTACTATGGGTTGCTTCGGTTCTTCATCATGAAAATCGTCTATTAAAGGAAAACGAAATGTATTATTTCTTTCCTGGGTTACATTGTGAACCGTTGAACGTTTAGAATGTTGTTGTAGTTGCTTATCATCATTGTCATCGTAACGGTCATCGTCATAATATTCATGATCATTTTCTTCGTACATTCCATTCGGATCTTCTTTAAATAGCTTATTAAATTTACTTTTTATCCAACTCATTTTCGTCACTTCTTTCTTAAAAAACATTGCCCTACAGCTTATTAATATGTAGTGGTCTTTTGCGTACACTTAATACGTATACCATCAAAGCATATCATATTTAACCTGCAATTTGCGCGTTCAAACAGATGTTTTTCGACATAATAAAAAGTCAGTCAAAGAGACTAAAGCTCTTTGACTGACTTATCTATAAATTAACGAGTTGGAATTTCGAATGCACTACCTACAACAGCTGATTCTTCTAACACTAAAATTCCTTTTACTTCTGGAGCACCTGGAATTGCTAGTTCACGAGCTGAGCAAAGCATACCAAATGAATCTTCACCACGTAAGTTTCCTTCTTTAATTAATAATCCTGATGGCATTACCGCGCCGATTTTGGCTACTACTACTTTTTGACCAGCATCAACATTTGGTGCACCACAAACAATTTGTAATGTTTCTTCACCTACGTTTACTTTACAAACACTTAATTTATCCGCATTTGGGTGTTTTTCTTTTGACTCAACAAACCCTACGACGAATTTTGGTGAGAAATCTACATCTAATGAAATTTCAGCACCATTTGCTTGAATGGCCGCTTCTAATTTTTCTACTAATTCTGGCGTCACTTCAACATTACCTGCAACGTCAAGTTCAACATATTTACTTGCGTTAAATAAGTTGAAGGCCTTAATTTCACCTGTTGTTTCTTCTTTTAAAATGGCTAAATCGCCAACACGTTCCATTTGTGTTTTTACGATTGACTCCATCGCTAATTGAACTAATAGGACATCTCCTACATGTTCTTTGTTATAAGCTACTTTCATGAATCTTCTTGCTCCTTTTTCACCTTGTTTTTAGCTAAAATAAATATCGGTTCTAAATGACCATTTTCATAAACGAATGACAATGATGTAATCGGTACAGCTCCAACTGTAAAGAAATGCATCGTCATCTGTGCTAATACATCATAACCTACTTCGTTACGAATATCACCAATAATTAGTACATCTTGATGCGGTACAGACACCGTCATTTCGCCTTCGATTTGGCTTTCCATTTCCTTCAAAAAGCTTTCATTTAAAATGCGGCTCGCATCATAACCATCATTGTGATTTAAAAAATAATACATATTGCCTGAAACTTCATCATGTTTGACAGAAGTCGGCAATTTTTTGACAGAAAAACGAGATGCTTCACGTATTTGTTCTGCTGTGACATTTAATACATCCAGCATTGGTTCATCGATTAAACGATAAGTCGTGCCTAAATCAAGCGCATAATAAATGCGCGTTTCTGCAGTATGATCCGATACAACAAATGCATGTCCCTCATTTGATTTTTGAGGGAATGAAGTCGAACGAATAACAGGATAAACATTCACTAAACCATTGAAACCCTCTTTATGCTCACGTTCCATCGCTAAAAAAGTTTGCTCAATTGTATAGATAATCTCATCAATGGCTTTTTCCTTTTTCGATTCATACTTCGTTAAAATTTCAGGTAACGAAATAGTCATACCTCGACCTAAAACTTTATGATCAAGACGCAATCTATCATATTTCTCATCGAATGTGAATGTGTAGTTCGCTTCCCCTAATATTCCTTTAAGCTTTGCTACTAGTTGTGTGGATTCCATTCAATCACTCCTTTAACTCGCAATAGAAAACGGCTCACTAAAGTGAACCGTTTATCGATTGCATTCATACTGTTTATTGTATCAAAAAAGTGGCTAAATTTCCTTGATAACTACTTTTATTCGTCAATCACTTTAACACTTTTTACAATTTTCATCATTTGCTGTAACTTCTCATCGATCTTTTTACCTTCTGAAATAGTCGTAAGCTTCACGCCGCCAACATTTACAACGAGCTGATATTTTTCTTCAGGCTGACTTACTATTGCTGAAAAGCCAAAAATATCATCAGCTTCATATGTTTTTTCTTTTAAAATTTCACTATTAGGATCTTCTTTTAAAATCGTATAGTGCAGTTGGCTATCCATTGTTTCGTTAGGATTGACGAATAAAATATATGAATCCTTTCCATCGATTAGTGTGTAATTAAATTTATCAATTCCTTTTTCCATACCGTAGCCCTTTGGAAGGTATAGCTCTATACTGCCAATTGATTTATTCGGTGCTACTGGCTCACTACTAAAAACAGTTTGAGCTTTACTTATTCCACTTGCTACTTGGTCATCTACAGTCAGGCCACAGCCTGCTAAAACAAGGATTGCTCCAATTAATAACAAAGCATGAATCCAAATTCGATTCATAATTTTTTCCCTCTCTTCTTACTATTTTTTATCAATAATGTTTTATATGAATAGCAATTAATTTAAATGATTATTTCATTCGCCGTTAGACTCTTTATTAAATTTAAATAATAGTTGTCCTACTAATAGCTTCACAATGTGCTCGAACATTTCTTGTCGATCAACTAATCCATTCGTAAAAATACCGATTGCTCCTTGATGTTGACGAATGTTTTCAGTATTTGTATAGATGTCCATCACTGGTCCAAGTTCCTTACCAACACGTAGCTGTTCGGCAATTACTTCTGGTAATGCGAATTGTGCACCTGAACTCGAAAAGACTGTACCATCTTTCAATGCAACAGCACCCCAATTACAGCAATACATCGTACCGTCAATTTCATCAACGCCTCCTTCTAAACCAAATGATAAATCGGCATTCGTTTGCATTAATGTGTTTCGTGCACGATTGATTGCACCTTGTCTAGTTTCCTCATTTGAAAAGGGTTGAATAGACACATCAGATGCAACATTAATACTCTCAATTTCTACTTTGGGAAAATATTGTTTAGCGATAGCCTCGACTGCTCTCACCTTCGCCTTGTTTTTTGTACCGACTGCAATTTTCATTTCTTCATCTCCCTGTTTTCTTCTCTTAAACAAAAAAATACAAGAATGTGAAGTATCACACTCTTGTATTATAAAACAAATTTGGATTTTTTTATACGTTAGCGCGAATTGAATTAATTGTTGATTGATCTGCTGATTGAATTAATTTTACTAATAATTCTTTTGCCGCTGCGTAATCATCCACGTGAATCATTGATGCTGCTGTATGAATATAACGTGAGCAAATTCCGATAACCGCTGATGGAATACCGTCGTTTTGCGTATGCACTCGACCTGCGTCTGTACCACCTGGTGAAACGAAATATTGATACGGAATATTATTTGATTCAGCTGTATCTAATATAAATTCACGCATACCACGGTGAGTAACCATTGTACGGTCAAAAATTCGAAGTAATGGACCATTACCCAATTGACCAAATTGTGATTTATCGCCAGAAGTGTCATTTGCCGGTGAAGCATCTAACGCAAAGAATAAATCTGGTTTAATCATGTTTGCTGAAACAGCAGCACCTCGTAAACCAACCTCTTCCATTACGTTTGCCCCTGAATAAATGTGACTTTTCACTTCTTTGCCATGTAACTCTTTCAATAATTCAATTGCTAAACCACAGCCGTAACGGTTATCCCAAGCTTTTGCCATAATTTTTTTCGGGTTTGCCATTGGTGTGAACGGACAGACTGGGATAATCGATTGACCAGGACGTATGCCTAAGTTTATCGCATCTTCTTTAGAATCCGCGCCAATATCGATTAACATATTTTTAATGTCCATCGGTTTTGAACGCTCAGCATCTGTTAATAGATGAGGAGGAATAGATGCAATAACACCCGGGATTTCACGATCCTTTGCATACACTGTCACGCGTTGAGCTAGCATAACTTGGTTCCACCAACCGCCAAGTGTTTGGAAGCGAATCATCCCATTATCAGTGATTGAAGTGACCATGAATGCAACTTCATCCATGTGACCAGCAACTAAAATTTTTGGAGCATTCTCATCTGCTGCTTTACGTACACCAAAGATTCCACCTAAATTGTCTTGGATAATTTCATCTGAATATTTTTCTAATTCTGAACGCATGAAGTTTCGTACTGCACGTTCATTACCTGGAGCACCTGGTAATTCTGTTAATGTTTTAAAAAGTGCTAATGTATCTTGATTCATTTGTGACACCTCTAAATTTAGATTTTTTCCATTATAACATAAATTTCAAATAGTATTTCGACTTTCGAACCTTCTAATTTTTTGTACAGTGAAAATGGAGTATGATAAAGTAAGATTAGCTAATATTTCTAAGGGGGATTTCAATAATGAACATGAAAGATTTTGCATTAGGCGTAGTAACAGGCGTTGCAGCAGCAATCGTTGTGAAAGAAATGAGTGAACGTGTTTCACCGTATGCATCTCCAAACGATATTTTAAACAGTATTAAAGACGAATTTAGAAAACAAGCTCCAATTGATGGTTCGTGGATTTATATGAAGACAGAAAACTTTAGCAACGGTTTTACGGAAACGCCTGTATATCGTGGCGGTATTTCTCGAATATTGGATGGGGAAATGGAAAACTTTGAATTCGCAGCAGATGCTCGTTCTGGCGCGATCATAGATATTCAACAAGTTTAAATAGATGGGAAAGAGGCTGGGACATAAGTAAAAAATTTAAAGAAATAAGCAAACTATTATGATAAAAAAATGATAAATCGAAAATTGATTGGAATGGAGGGTCGACTCCTGGGGGAATAGCGTGACGCCTGAGACTACAGGCTCAGGCCACGCCCCCGGAAAGCGTACCCGTAATGGTAATCAATTTTCTTACGCCGAAAAAATAGCATTTTTCTCACAGAGAAAAATGCTATTTTTGGGTTTTGTCCCAGCCTCTTTTTGTCCTTTTTATACTGCAAACGGTAAACTTGCAAGTATTCCGTTATAAAGCTTCACAATTGCATATGCAACGAGTGCCACTAAAATAAACCAGGATAAAACTTCAAAAAAGATAAGCCCAATCACACCAGCAAACGAC
>JAZUES010000216.1:0-1535 GCA_045640265.1 Solibacillus sp. | reverse complement strand
AGGGGCATATATTCAAGCTTTAAATGAAATATTGCCAGGTAAAATAGAAGATCCTTTATTGAGGGGATATTTTGATGATAAGTTCAGGAGTCCCTATTTAAGTAATAGGATTTAGAGTTTAGTTTCTAACACCTTCATACTAGTTGAAACTTCTCTCATGGGTTATTTGTTTGTCAATTTGCACCATTCATATATATAATGTTAAAATATAGTTTGAGACTATTCATTGGGAAGTGACCAATTAAGATGGCAAATTTATTAAATAAATTATTTGATTTCAATAAAAAAGAAGTAAAACGTTTAGAAAAGACTGCAGATAAAGTAGAAGCATTAGTAGGACAATTTGAAAGCCTATCTGATGATGCATTAAAAGCAAAAACAGAAGAATTCAAAACACGCTACCAAAATGGCGAAACGGTAGAAGATTTATTACCAGAAGCATTCGCAACAATCCGCGAAGCATCTCGCCGTGTTTTAGGTATGTTCCCATTCCGTGTACAAGTTATGGGTGCCGCTACATTAAATGAAGGTAACATCGCAGAAATGAAAACAGGTGAAGGTAAAACTTTAACTTCTACAATGGCCGTTTATTTAAATGCGATTACTGGTAAAGGTGTACACGTTGTTACGGTCAATGAATACTTAGCAAGCCGTGACGCGATGGAAATGGGTGAGCTTTATAAATGGCTAGGCTTAACAGTAGGCTTAAACTTAAACAGCTTATCAAAAGAAGAAAAACGCGATGCTTATGCTGCGGATATTACGTACTCAACAAACAACGAGCTAGGCTTTGACTATTTACGTGATAACATGGTGCTTTATAAAGAAGACCGCGTGCAACGTCCATTACACTTTGCTGTAATCGATGAAGTTGACTCAATTTTAATCGATGAAGCGCGTACGCCGTTAATCATTTCAGGTCAAGCTGGTAAAACAGCACAGCTTTATGTGCAATCCAATGCATTCGTGCGTATGTTGAAAAAAGAAGAAGATTACAACTATGAAGAGTCAACAAAAGGGGTAACGTTAACAGAAGCGGGTATCGAAAAAGCCGAGCGTGCATTTGGCATCGACAACTTATTCGATTTAGCGCATGTTCGTTTAAACCATGCAATTAACCAAAGCTTAAAAGCACACGCATCGATGCATTTAGATGTAGATTATGTTGTGCAGGATGGCGAAGTGGTAATCGTTGATGGCTTTACAGGTCGTTTAATGAAAGGTCGTCGTTATTCAGATGGTCTTCATCAAGCTATTGAGGCAAAAGAAGGCCTAGACATTCAAAACGAATCGATGACAATGGCGACAATTACGTTCCAAAACTACTTCCGTATGTACGAAAAGTTATCAGGAATGACAGGTACAGCGAAAACGGAAGAAGAGGAATTCCACATCATTTACAACATGCAAGTTGTAGCGATTCCGACGAACAAGCCAATCGTGCGTGATGACCGTGCAGATTTAATTTATGCTTCAATGGAAGGTAAGTTCAAAGCTGTAGCGGAGGATATCGCAGAGCGTCACCGTGCAGGCCA